>CAZMRZ010000051.1:0-20283 GCA_964568835.1 uncultured Woeseiaceae bacterium
GGACACCGCCCATCGAGTAGTGCTGAGTTGGGCGCACAGGAATCAGGTCATGCGCAGGATTGATGCCGGCAAAATCACGGCAGATATCAAAGACTTCAAGCAACTTGGTCGTCAGATGTTTCTCGCCCAGATGCCGAATGTCCAGCCACAAATGACGGCCGTTCGGTGAGTCGACTCCGTTACCGTCCTGAATGCGCTGCATCATATGTCGGGACACGACATCGCGACTGGCCAGCTCCTGCTTTTCAGGCTCCGCCTCAACCATGAAGCGCTTCAGGTTCTTGTCGAGCAGGTATCCACCGTCACCTCGGCAGCCTTCGGTAATGAGAATGCCGCTCGGTGACAGTGCCGTCGGATGAAATTGCACTGCTTCCATATTGCCGAGTGGGACGATGCCCGTATTCAACGCAAGTGCTGCGCCATCGCCATAATTGATCGTCGCGTTCGTCGTGTAACGGCCGTAGATGCGCCCATAACCGCCGGTTGCGATCACGGTCGCTTTTGCCATGACGGCAAATTGTTTTCCGGTTCTCAGGCAACGCGCGACAACGCCGCTGCACCGACTACCGTCGTGGATCAGTGAGACCACTTCGACACGATCACGAACCGTTATGCCGAGTCGAACAACTTCGCTGTCCACCGCGTACAAAGCTGCATGTCCGGTTCCGGCTGCGGCGTAACAGGCACGCCATTTTGCGGTGCCGCCGAAATCGCGATGTGTGATCAGTCCGTCGTTCTCGAGTCGCTCTTCTATTTCGACGGATTCTCCCTTAATGAAGTACTTGTTCTTTCCGCCGCGTACTCGAGTCCAGGGAACACCAAAGTGTGCCAGTTCGCGTACCGCGACCGGCGCTTCTTCCGCAAATATGCTCGCGACTTCCTGATCAGCGCCCCAGTCGGAGCCACGCACCGTATCGAGAAAATGCATATGCGGGCTATCACCTTCTGCCTTGACGCAGTTACCCAGCGCCGCCTGCATACCGCCTTGAGCTGCACAACTGTGGCTTCGCCTTGGCGGAACCAGCGACAAGATCAACGCCTCCTGACCAGCCGCTGCGGCTTCGATAGCGCAACGTTCTCCGGCCAGACCGCCACCGATGACGAGTACGTCAGTCGTTATCAGCTGCGGCGTCATGGCGAGCCCTCGCTGAGCAAGAATTCCAGCGGCGGAGGTAGCCAGCCAGCGAGAACCAGTAACGTTAACGTTCCAAGGCCGAGTACCAGCCAGAAAATGACTTGTTCAATCCGGTGCATAGTCCGCCGATGCGGCAGGAAACCTGCGCCCCACTTCACTGCAAGACGATAGAGTCCAACGCTCGCGTGAAACTCAACGCAGAGCAATAGAATGGCGTAAGGAACCCACAAGCCTGCGGCAACGCGCGCCAGACTCGTCACTGACTCGATACCTGCGTATTGGCCGAAAAGCGGTGTGAATATATCGACGCCGATCAAAATCAGATGAAAACTGCCAAGTACCAGAATAATCATGCCGGTCCGGACCTGCCAGATCCAAAGCATCGATTCCAGGTGCGGCACAAAAGGTGAATTGTCGCGACGAGTCGGAACCCTCTCGCGACCCGAATGCTTCAGACCTTTCGCCAATTCGATGATGCGGCGGCGTTCCTGCAACTGCGCCGGAATCTTTCGCGATGCGAAAATCGCGTGAACAATAAACAACGCGAAAATAGCAGCTACCGTCGGCTGCGCGATGTAGTAGTCCTCGAGCATCATCGCCATCCAGTCGAAGCCGCGTTCGCCAGTCAAAATTGAACCGACGAGAATGACGTGTCCCCACATGAATAGCGCCAGCACCAAACCCGTGCCACCGCTGATTAACTCATAGAAAATCTGGCGGCGGTCGGCGTCAATCGCTGAGCGCATTGACGTCTTCACGTCAGTCCGGATTCAAGATTGTCATGATTTCCGGATTCTCTTCTTCTTCCGCCAACAGCACATGACAGGTATCACAATCTTTGGAAATTGCAACGCGTTCAGCCGTTCTCATGCTCTTCTTGTGGCAACGGTAGCAACCCGGCGATTCCTGATGACCGATATGGTTGGGATAGGTGTTCCACCAGACTTTCATTTGTGGAAACACGTTCACAGAATAAATGTCGCCCAGCGTATCCACGGCCGCGCTGATAGCGTCGGAACTCTCGACGGCAGTGTCCGGGTAATTCTCGGCATAGTAAGCCGTTAGTTCGTCCGCAATCACCTCTCTCGCGACCTCGTGCGAATCGTACTCCGCATCAATAATGCGCAAGCCTTCGCGTTTTACGAACGGCAATGTTCGGTCGATCAGGCCGGCATTGATTGCCCTGTCGATTTCCTTGTCCGGTGGCTGATAAATATGACTCGGCCGATTGTGGCAATCGACACAATCCATCGATCGCCAGACGCCACCTTCTTCGGGCGCTTTCCTGTCACTGTACTGAGTAACTGAGCCATCGATATTCGTGAGCTCCACTTCGTAAATCTCTTCGCGGGTCTCGTCAGAGCGATATCGAATTGATACGTCCGGATCGACGTGCCAGTGAATGCCTGTCGAACCGATTCCCCCTGCACCGCCAACTCGCAGGAGCAGTGCCGTAGTGAGCTCCGTATTCTCCTCGTCTTCTTTGTAGCTCTTGATCACCGATAGCTTGTCACCGACAAACTTGGTCGGCCAGTGGCATTGCTCGCAAGTATCCCGTGCCGGTCGCAAGTCATGCAAAGGCGTCGGAATCGGGCGCGGGTAAATATCAAACGTCACCGCAACTAATTGCCAGGCGCCATCCAGTTTGGACTTCACGAACCAATCCGCTCCCGGGCCAATGTGACAATCGGCGCAACTGACTCGCGAGTGGGGTGATCGTTGATGCGCCGTATGTTCGGGCTCCATCACGGCGTGGCATGCCATACCGCAAAACTCGACCGACTCCATGACCTCGACACCCTTATAGGTTGCGCCGGCGAGGATGATGATATTAACCATCGTCACGCCGAGGAAAATTAACAACCAATGGCGTGTCCTGGGCACGTTCAGGTCGTATACCGGCAGAGACAAAGCCTCTTCGCCGCCGGGCGTCTTGCGCAGTTTGCGGCGGCGCAATACTGCACCAACCGGAATCAGAAACAGCCCGAGCGCGAAAATCGCCGGCAAAATCAGGAAGGTCAGGATGCCCAGATACGGTCCGCCCTCGAAACCAAACTGCTGCATCAGGAACAAACTCAGAATGAGCACCAGGCTCGCGAGCGCGAGTGCGGTACCGATCAGGCTGATCGCGTTTTGCGTTATGGACGCAAAAAAACTCTTGAACATGGTCTTCCTCGACTGCGGTCAGGTTCCCCGATTGTTTTTCATTTTATTAGCTGTGAATAGTCTAATCGGCACCTTACCGATGAACACATTAGTGTCCATCGGTGGCGAACTTGATATCCGGGTTTTCCGCAGTCGTTTTTCGCTGCAAGCCTCAGTCCGAGTCGTTCGGCGACTCCTCTTCAATGACCTCACCTCGTTCTTCAGCCCTTGAGAAGGGCGGTTTCCCCGTCAACCAGGTCATATCCATTGGATACACTGCCGGGTCGAAGATGACAAAGTAGAAGTGCCAGATTGCGATAGCCAGCGCAGCCAGAATGGCCTCAAGGAAATGCAGGACCGTGGCCGCCTCAGGCACCCAACCCGGAAGCCAGGTCAGGGTGAAGTTCTCGAACCACAGCACCAATCCTGTAATTGCGGTGACAGCCGTACCCCAGAGTGCAGCCCAGTATTCAATCTTCTCGACATAGCCCACGCGTACCGGTGCCGGGGGCTCCGCCCGGCGCCCAAGGTTGTATCCGACACGGTGAGAAAACTCTTTGAAGTCCACGAATCCCGGAAGCATCGCAGCGATCTGATGTCGAGCGCGTGCACTGACAGCAAGATGAGCGAAGTGGAAGAAACAGGCGCCGATCAGACCGACAGCTCCAATGCGGTGAAACAGCCCGCGAAATTCGCCGCCCGAGAACTGCAGCAGCCCTGCCCACCAGCTTTCGGGGTACGTCAACGCGAAACCCGTGAACACCAGCAACATGAAGCTCACGGCAGCCACACCGTGAGCGATCCTGAATGGCACTGACATTCGTTGTTTGATCGCACGGTGTGGCGGTGGTCTGCGCAGACGTGGCGTCGAAGATCGCGTCTTCTTGATCAGATCGATCAAGTTATGCAGCAGCATGAAAATCACGGTGACCCAGATCAGCGGAATGTAGATGAGCCGTATCCAGTGCACGACAATGTTGGGCGTCTCGTTCGCCAACACGTGAACAGGGCCGATGGCAAATCGGCTACCGGCTCCCACGTGGCATTTGCCGCAAGTGTCCGCCAGATTGTCCGGATGGATATGTGAGCCTGCGTCACTGGAAGGCAGGATATTATGCACACCGTGGCAGCTCGCACAGTTCGCGACTTGCAGCACGCCGCCGCGGGCAGCCAGGCCATGGAAACTGTCCTCATAAGAGGGAACCTGGCCAGCGGCCAGACCGTATTTTTCGCCCAGTCGCACATCTGAATGACAGGGACCGCAGATGCGGATCGGAATATTGGATGCCGATACGGGTGAGCCCTCCGCAGCTACTCCAAGAATGCGATGCTCGCCGTGACAATCCGTACAAACGGGCGAATCGCTGACCCCGTTGGCCGCCGCCAAACCATGAATGCTCTGCTCGAACTGAGCCGCGATGTCAGCATGACAGGTGCCGCACGTACCTGGCACATTCGAACGGTGGATCGAAGAAGCAGGATCCGCCGCCGGCAGTGGCGAGTGGGACGAATGGCAGTCGCTGCAACTTGCACCGTGATCGCCGTTCGCCACTGCGGCAGCGTGCACACTGGCCGTGTAGGCCTCAATAGGACGAAGGGTACGGACGCCTGCCGGTGCGGGCTGCCCACTGCCATGGCATACCCCGCAGGTCTCTCCCTGGCGGCTCGCGTGAACCATCGACGACGGTTCAGTTCCGGGCGTCAAGCTATGCATGTCGCCATGACAGCTCGAACAAGCGGGAAGCTCCATTCCGGGAATGCGTTGCACGCCTTCGGCACCATGGACGCTCACTCTCTGTTCATCGACAATCTCGCCATGACAATCCCCGCAGTCCACCGGATCTAGACCACGGCGGTGCCGGCGGTCGCCGCCAACATGGCAGTCGAGACATTCCGTCGCACCGTGTGGCGTACTCTCAAAGAGCACCACGTCGACTTCATGGCAGTCATTGCAGGGATGCTCGACCTCGGCGTCGGCCCCTAACGACGTGAGCGGCAGGCAGGTGAGTACGACGGCAAGGAATTTTCGCATTGTAGTGATCTCAGGTCTTTGTTTCGCCTAGCCTCATCGATAGCCGAACAGCATGGTGTAAACGATCAGGCTCAGCAGAACCAGGCCAAAGGTCAGCGCCAGCATGCCAAATATCTTCACGCTGCGCTCCTTGGCCGGGGGATATGGGTCCTCTAGATGATCCTCAAGTTCACCGGATTCCAGCATCGCCTCGTACTCGCCAGGCTTGTCGTATTTCAGTTCTTCCAGGGGAACCTGTCCAGTGAATACCACAGGGTCCATGGGGAACTTGTCAGGCCGGAAGTGCGTATTGAAGAAGTGGATAGTGAAAATGAAGCCCACGGCGAGTAGTGCCTCGTCGCTATGGATGATCGTCGCAACGTTGATCGCCCAGCCCGGCACCAGGTGCGTGAAAAATTCCGGGAACCAGAGCACCAGCCCAGTCGTACCGATAATGGCAATACCCCAGGCCACGGCGAAGTAGTCAAACTTCTCCCAATACGTGTAACGGCCATAATTTGGACGGGGACCAATGCCGAAGAACCACTTCATGGATTGAATGAACTCCCGCAGGTCGCGACCATTGAACAGAATCGAGTTCGGTCCGGAAATGATCTGCAGCCAGGTCTGTTGCACGGCTTTCTTGTGACGAAGTATGTCTGTGATATGCAAGATTGCGACAACGCCCAACGCGACGGCACCGACGCGGTGCTGGAATCCCATGCTGTCGAATCCGCCCAGGAACCGGGAAACGAATTGTGCCCAGCCCATGTAGGAGAACTTCAACGCCATGCCGGTCAACGCCAGTGTGAAGAAGCTGATCATCATTACGATGTGCATGATGCGTTGGATACGAGTGAAACGGCGGTAGACTTTCGCTTTGCTGGGGGCGCGGGCCCGAGCCTTATGCGCTTGCCACTCGTCGCGACTCAGGAATAGCCGCGTGACCCATGCCAGCGTGTGCAACAAAGCGAAGGACAAGGTACCCACCAGCAGCGCTGTCATGCCCCAGAAGGACCAGAATAGCCATGGGTAGTTGTCGCGGTCATGGTGCGTCGCATGGGTCAGATAGCCCGCGAAACGTCGATGCGAACCTTCGTGACACTGACCGCAAGTCTCGACGACATTGTCGCGGCTCAGTCGCGAAGCGGGGTTTGTCGGACTCAGTATGTCGTGCGTGCCATGGCAGTCGTAGCACTTCGCTACCGCCTCTGCGCCCAGTCGCGAAACCTTGCCATGGAAAGTGTCGAAGAACGTTTCCGTCTCATCAACGTGACATCGTCCGCACTGTTCCATCATTTGCGTCCGAAATCCCGGCTGCTCCGTGCGTGAAATCGTGTGCGAGGCATGACAGTCCTCGCAGGTCGGGTATTCCTTATCGGGATCCGGGTCGGCGGACCAGTGGATACTGGTCCGGAATTCTTCCTCGATCCCGTGGTGACAGGTACCGCAAGTGCCGGCGATGTTGTTGGGACTCACTCTGGACGCCGGATCATCCGGCGGGAGTTCAGAGTGTGCGCCGTGGCAATCGGCACAGGTTGCCGACACGATAAGGCCGCTATCGATCAAGGCACGGCCATGGACGCTATCTTCGTAGCTGCCCACGATGTCATCCACCTCGGCCTCGATCCGAGTCGCGGCTTGCTCGCCGATACGATGACACTCGCCACACAGAGTGGGGACATTACGAGGGTAGGTCGGCGACTCTGGCTGTTCGCTGCCGAGCACAGCGTGTTTCGCATGACAGTCCTGACACGATGGTGCATCCCGATCGTCTTCTGCAAACAAGGTTCCGTGCGTACTGGCCTGATACTCGGTGACCTGCTCAGCGTGACATATACTGCAATCCACGGCTGACTGCACTGTTTCGCAGGCGCGTTCCTGTGCGACCGTCACGTCCGTGTGGCATTGTGCGCAGGCAGTGTCTGCATGCATCGAATTCTCGTGAGCATTTTCGTCGACGAAGAGGTTGACGGTTTCCCCTTTCCTCATCATCGTCAGATCAGGATCGCTGTGGCAGGTCAGGCAGTCCTTGTCGGCCAGGCCATCCGGGTAGAAAACGCTCCGAATCTTGTGTGGCGCGTGGCAATCGACGCAGGAGGGTATCTTGCCCGGATCTTCTTCCCACAAATTGCCTTCGATCACTTTTCGGTGCACGCGCTCGATCTGCCCGTGGCACGAGGTGCATGTATTCGCGACATTGTCAGGGTGAATGCTCGACCGTTCATCAGTGTGTGGCAGAATTTCATGCGCCGTGTGACAGGAGGTGCAGACGGCTGTGACGGTAAGGCCCTGCTGGAACAGGCCTTTACCATGAATACTCATCGAGTAATTCTCCAGGATATTGTCCTGAGAGATCTCGTGTGTTCGCGTTACAGGAGAACCTTCACGATGACAATTTCCGCAGAGCACGGGTATGTTCATGACCGCCGTCGACGCATCGGGATCTGTTGAGGGAAGAACGTCGTGCTTGCCGTGGCAGTCCGCGCAGATCGGGGCAAGTGGGTCGCCGCCTGTTGCGGCCACTCCATGCAGGCTGTCGTTGTGCGCTGCCGCCTCAGTCTTGTGACAACCGCTGCAGTCGACACGGTCGAGATCCTTGCGCGTAGAATGTCGGCGCCTTTTCGGATCTATGTCCTTGTGGCACTCGACGCAGGCCATGTCGCGGTGAATCGATGCCGCGTAGGCATCCTCTGCCACAAACATCAACATATCCTCGCCCGCAAAAGTGCCCTCGAGCTCTTCGTCGGAGTGGCAGTCGAAACACTTTTCGTTATCCTGAGCGAAGGCAGGAGTAGCCGCAATACAGAGAATCGCAGTTACCAAAGCTAACCAAAATTGCAGGTGACGCGGCCCAGAAAGACGGCGGCTCAGGGAACGCTGGCGGGTGTGCATGTTAGATCCAGTAAGTCACTATAGAGAAAGCAAATCTATGGTCTCTAATATTTCAATCGTGGCTGACTTGGTATCCGGGTTTACCGCAGTTACTATTCGGCGAAGAGAGGACCGATGTCGATATAGATGCGATACAGCGAAATTAAGCCGTCGTCGACTTCGAAACTATTGGCGAAGGGTAAGGTAATAACGCTATCGTCGTGCCGGGTGTAAGTAACCTCGCCCTCGTATACGGCGACGTTGCCGTCAATAACGAGACGCTGCAAGTCATGTCTTAGTCCCGCGATCGATGAGAAAAAACCCCCAACCGCCGCGCGAATTTCCGCATGGCCCTTAGCGGCCGGCGAAGAACCGAAACGAAACGTGGCGTCTTCGTGGATGAAACCAAGAAAGCTCTCCGTGTCCATCGCATCGATGGACGCGAAGAGCTTCTCAAAATTCACGTCTTCGGTACTGCTGCCCGTCATTGTTGACTGGCGTAATAATCAACCAATGCCTTGGTATCGTCGGCACTCAAAGCGTCCAGTTTTTCTTTCATCTTCTTGGGTTGGTCACGCTCGCCAGAAGCATACGACGCGAATGTATTTTCAAGATAACCCATCCATTGCCCGGCGAGAATCGAGGCTTCGTCGTCAATGTTAGAGCCACCTTCGGAGTGGCATTTGTCGCATTGCTCTTCGTGAATCGCTGCGCCGGTAGCAGCCAGCGCCGCGTCGAACTCCTGCGGTGCAGGCACGAACGGCAGTTCGGCATAGGCGTCGCCGAGTGCTTCAATTTCATCGTCGGTCAAGTCCGCGGCGACGGCGCACATCGTTGTAGGCGCACGACTTGTGTCACCTTGGCGATATTCGCTTTCGGCACAGGGCCTGTCGCCATCACGATATATGAACAATCCGTCTGCAATACCGAAGGCGTCGATACCGGCGATCGTCGGCATATCACCCCATTGGCTTACACCGTTGTCACCATGGCAGTCATTACATCCCTTCATTATGGCGTCGATGTCGGACGCGCTCGCCGCTGAAAATACGGCGATCAATGGGGTAAGAAACAGATATTTGTATGCTTTCATGGCTATCTCCTGATGCCTTTATATACCTTTGGCAGATGCCGCATTCTCGACCGCCGCACAAACGGCGAACAATAAGTACTTGTCGCGATAACCGAGGTCGCAACTGCCAACCAATGAAACTATAGCGGAGCTTATATTAACGCTTCCTGAATATCTCGTGCTCAACCCGCCACTTGCATCACGTGGTTACCCTCCAAGATCGCCTGCAGTTGATTCCAGTCACGAATCTCGATCTTCCCTCGGGGTGCGAGAATGGCACCAGAACGCTTCAGGTTGGCCATCAAACGACAGACCGTCTCCTCGCTCAGGCCAAGAATACTCGCCATCTCCATGCGAGAAAAGGGCATCGCAAAGCGGCGCTCACTGCGCTCCGATTTGGGCGTCATCAGAAGAATGAAAGACACGATTTTTGCCGCTGCACATTTGTGACCCAGCACCTCCACGAGTGCCCTGCTATGCGCGAGCTGGGCATTCACCGCCTGGATCAGTCGCATTGCAATATCTCCGCGGCTTTGTACGCGCTCGAGCAGCGTCCGGTGATTGACTCGGCATGCATTCACCTCTGTAACAGCGATGGCCGTATACGCGTGACGCGTATCGTTGATCGACTGCAGCCCAACCAAAAGGTTGCCGGGGCTGCTTAACCCAACGATTTGTTCTCGCCCGTCTGGCGTATTCGAACAAATCTTTACCATACCGCGCGTCAGCGAAAAGAGATTGGAGCTCGGCTGTCCCTGCAGGAACAACACCTCCCCCCGATCGAATGTGACACTCTGTGCCGCATCGTCGACGATGCACTGAAGCTCCCTGGACGGACAGCCTTCGCCATTTATTGATCGCTCAAAAAACAGGCAATTTCGGATACCACACGACATTGTTGTTCTTTCCCCGCTAACCCTCTGTGACCTTGATTCTTCTCGCTTTTCGACCTCGGGTCGATAGCGACTTGTCGCCTCGACAGCTCGGTTTTTACGTAGCCGAAACTGATATTTGTCAGTTTTCTACCCCCGATTGAATCGGCTCAAAATACGATAAGTAGAAACCGACGAATAGGCCGTTTCGGATACGCGTAATCCACCGCAAATTCGAGGGGCAAAACTGACGGATGTCAGTGTTGAAAAACGAGCGGCACTCTACGCTATGCAAAGTCCTAGAAATCCGCCTCAATCAAACGGCGACGGCTTTCAGGCTCTAGGCGCAACAAATACAAGAAGGGGTACGGTCATGAAACGGTTTGATGGATTCTCAAGATGGGCATTGTCCATTCTCTTGGCGTGCACGCTGGGCTTCGCGCTCAGCGGATGTGAAGGCGACGACGGTTCTGCTGGTGGTGCTGGTGCTACTGGTGCTACTGGTGATACCGGCCCTCCAGGCCCGGTTCCGGACGCTGTCACGGCGGCTATAGAAAAAGCAGACATTGAGTCTTGTTCCACGTGTCATGATGGCATCGGCGATGGCCATCAGGCGATCTATGACCAATACGTCGACCCGAGTGACTTCGGCCTTACGATTGTCGACGTCCAGAGCGCTGTTGCTGCTGGCGGCGGATTCGACCTCACGATCGACTTCAGCATCGCGCTTGACGGCATGCCGTATGTCGACCCAGTGGGAACAGCACCTTCCGTTGAAACGCTGAGCTTCTATCCCGTCAAGTACGACGGCGGAGCGGTTGAGTTCCAGCAACCTGGTTTCAGCCCGTTCCCGGGGATCAGCATAGCCAACGCACTAAGTAACGGCGACGGCACCTACTCGCTGACACAAAATGTCGAATATGACATCACTATCTGGACGGGTGGCGCAATCTTTGGCCGGATCGCAAACGGCGAACTGGATTTCCCAGACGGCCCCACAAGCCATTTCGGTATATACCAGAATCTCTCGCATGCCGCGTTTGAATTCGGAACGCTCGACACGTGGGAATCTGCTGCGAATGTTGCTGGCTGCGAAAAATGTCACGGTGCGCCGTATCGGAAACACGGCAACATCGAGGCGAACGTCGTCGGCGTGCCTGAGTTCACACGATGCAAATCCTGCCATTTCGACGACAGGGTTGGCGGTCATGAAGACTGGCAGTACATGGTCGACGATGCGCTCAATTGGGCAAATGGCGTCGATCCAGCGCCAAATGCAGCTTCCTATCCGTACACGGCAAACCTGATGAACGACACGCACATGTCGCATGCGATGGAATTCCCCTATCCGATGTCCATGTCGAACTGTAATACCTGCCATGAAGGCAAACTGGATATGGTCATCTCCGATGCGACATTCACGGCTGAGACCTGCAAGAGTTGCCACGTCATTCAAGGCGTCGATGCTTGGCCCGGCGAGGTTTACGCACAAGGTCACAGAGCGCCACCGCTCGAATACCTGTGGACAGAATCAGGCGTCGAAGGCTTCCATGACGCGACATTGGATTGTGCTGTTTGCCATGAATCCGTTGGCAACGTCGCTCCGACGTTCGCCGAGTATCACACGGGATATGATGCCGGAATTTACAATGAGGACGGAGACAAATACGCCGTCCTGAATCCGGTCACGATCGATGCGATTACGGTGAGCGGCGACTTGTTGACGATCAACTTCAGTGCAGCCAATACAGCGATTATTCCAGAGGTCCTGGTGTCCTTCTACGGTTGGGATACCAAGAACTTCATCGTCGGTTCGCATGAGCGTGACGGCAACGCCGCTTGCTCGGGCTTCCGTCCTGGTTGCAAGATGGAATACGTGCCTGAGAGCTCTGGCGGCAGCGCAAATCCGCTGTTCGTTGAAGATGCAGCCAGCATGCCGGGTAACTGGATGGTTACCCTGGATATGTCTGCTTTGCAGTTGACCAAGACCGAGCTGATTCCGGCAATGATCGCCGATGGCACGATCAAGATGGCAGAAATTACGATTACGCCGGAACTTGAAGTTGCTGGTAATGATGTCGTCCTGACCGCTGTTGGTGAGACGTTTGATCTCGGCGGCAGCATGATTGTTAATGACTACTTCAAGGGTGCGAATGCAACGGTCTCGGTCGAGAAATGTAACGCCTGCCATGATTCGCTCGCCAGCACATTCCACGATGGCAGCGGCCGCGGTGGTGATGGTATTGAGGCTTGCAAGGCCTGCCACACGACAACCTTCCCCGGTAGTCACCTTGAGATGGCATCACGCGCAATTGATTCCTATGTGCACGCGATCCATTCGTTCCAGCCGTTCGATGAGGACGACGTTGCTGCTGCAGACGACCCGGTCTTTAACGCACGGAACGCACAGCACAAGACCCATACGTTCCCGTACTTCACGGCACTGGCCTGCGAAGCCTGTCATGTGGATGGCACCTATAATGTGCCGGATCAATCCAAGTCCATGTCTGGCGTTCTGTCAGCATCATGGGATATCGCGGACCGCAACATTGGTACGGTTCCAGAGATCGTTACTGGTCCTGCTTCCAGAGCCTGCGGTGGCTGCCACCGAGCTGACCTGATCAACCCTGATCTGGCCGGTGACCTCGTGTCGCTTAATGCTCACATTGAGGCGTTCGGTACCCTGGAAGAGAATGATGATGATGATTTGATCCTCTTCGGTATCATCGACAAGATCATGAGCCTGTTCGAATAGAATACGCAGGGGATATGACGACTGGCCGGGAGATAGCTCTCCCGGCCTTTTTCATTTTGCGCCGAAACTAAATACGTACATCTACGGGCACCGAAACGGGGATCGACTATTTCGGGTACCATCCCTCGAAGATAGTATGAATGACAAGAAAGAAAAGAATTGCGGGTATTCCACGCCATTCACAACCAAGGTGATCGATCATGGCAAGCTTCAAAACCTCCTTCGCTCAGTTCGTAACAATCCTGTTCTTCAGCCTCGTCCTAGCCGCTTGTGACGGTGACAACGGCAGTGCCGGCGCGGATGGAGCGGCCGGTGTTCCCGGTCCAGTTGGACCTCCGGGGCCATCGACTGGCAGCGGCATTCCGATTGGCTCGACGGAGAAGATCAACATTGCCGTATCCGGCGTGGTCATCTCCGCTGGCGGCGGCGCGCCTGTCGTCAGTTTCGCCCTGACCAATGATCTTGAGCAGGGCCTTAAAGACCTGCCCGCAGGCGATATCCGCTTTACGCTGGCGCAGCTATCCGCTGGCTCTGGCGGCGGCTCGAGCGAGTGGCAGTCTTACGTCACAGGGACCAGCAACGGAATCCCGGATGCTCAGGCAGACGCTGAAAAAGGCTCTGTCGGTACCTTCGTCGATATTGGCGACGGCACCTACCAATACACCTTTGCCAGTGACTTGGATGCCTATTCGGGCGGGCCCGTCTTTGACGGCACCAAGACACACATGCTCGGTATCGAAATCAGAGGACAGGCGCCTATTTCCTCGAATGGCATCATCGAATTTGTGCCCGTTGGCGGCGCCCCGTTGTTTGAACGCAAGATCGTCGACAATGACACGTGTAATGCCTGCCACGACCGACTCGAATTCCACGGCGGACCGCGAACGGATGTCGACTACTGTGTGACCTGTCACAACCCGAGTTCCATAGACGGCGACACCGGCAATACGGTCGACATGAAAGCGATGATCCACAATATTCACTCAGCACGGTCTGACTACCAGATTGTTGGTTACGGCGGATCCGTTCACGACTGGACCGATCTGGTCTGGACGCAGGACATTCGCAACTGCCAGACCTGCCACGAAGAGAGTGATCTCAATACACCGCAGGCCAGCAACTGGCGCCTGGTTCCAAACCGCGCCGCTTGCGGTACCTGTCACTACGATGATGGAGATCCGCTGAACGGCAGCAATGACTACATGATCGAAAATGGCGAACATCCTCTCGATCTGACGCTTACCGACGATACGCAGTGCCTGCTTTGCCACGGCCCCGACTCCGACATCGCAAACGGCGCTGTACGAGTGGCCGTTGCGCACGAAATTCCAACACAGGCCGCGAGCCAGCGCTTCCAATACAACATTGAGGGTGTCTCTGACATGGCCGTCGGATTCATGCCGACCGTGCAACTCTCTGTCACCAATCCTCTGGACGGTAGCTACTACGATATTCTCAGTGACCCCGAGTTCACCGCCTGCGGTGGTGGCGCAAGTCGCCTGCAAGTCAGCATCGCATGGAATACGGCTGACTATACGAATACCGGCAGTGGCTCTGCGCCGGCACAGCCGATTTCAATCAGTGCACTGCCTTGCTTTGGCGCTCCTGGCTCAACACCTGTAGCCGGTAGCCCGGGCGTATTCAGTGTTATTGCAGGGACAGCGATTCCGGCCGGTGCTGTTGGTACAGCGGCTGTCACAATTGATGGCCATCCAGCTGTCGACATTGACGGAACCATAAACAGAATCCCGGTGTTGAACGCCGTTGAATACTTTGGCATTGACGGAGTGGACGCAATGGCACGACGCGAAGTCGTCGACATTGCGAAATGTGATAACTGCCACAAGGAGCTGTCACTGCACGGCAACAACAGAACTGACAATCCTCAGGTCTGCGTTACCTGCCACAATCCGAACGCAACGGATGCCGCCCAGCGCGTTGCCATTCCGCCGCCGGAGGGACCAAGCGCCTGCGAAACGGAACTCGGTTTCGACGACTCACCAATAGACATGAAGTACATGATCCACGCCATGCACGTGTCGGGTGAAATCGGAGTGCCCTACAACGTTTGCGGCTACAATAACTCTGCCCATACGTTTGAGTTCGAATCGCCCGGACAAGTCGCGAACTGCGAAGGCTGCCACGATCGCGGCACCTATTACCCGGTTGATCCGGGCACGGTTCTCGGTACGACTATCGATGCGGGTGCTGATCTGTCTACACCGGTCGACGACACGGTCATATCGCCGAACACCGCGGTCTGCTCAGCCTGCCATGTTAGCGCTCTTGCTTCCGAGCATATGATACAAAACGGTGGTGACTTCATGGCGACCAAGATGGCGGACAGCACGCTGAGTTCGACCGGCGTCGAGACCTGCGCGCTCTGTCACGGCGAAGGTGGAATAGCCGATGTCGAAGAGGTACATCACGTACGCGACTTTCCGCTGAACTAGACAAAGGACAAGCTGCGTCATGAGACTCATAACACTCATCACCGCTACAGCCATCTTGCTCTTCCTGACCGTGAGCACCGCTGACGGTCAGGAAGCCAAGTACAGCCGCGAGGGCGCGGACAGTTGCCTTTCCTGCCACGAGGAAGATGCGGTCCTTGCGGTGTTCAAGGGTGCTCACGCGAATCCGACGGATCCAAATGGACCATTCGGCCATGGCCAGCTGCAGTGCGAGTCCTGTCACGGGCCTTCCGGCGATCATGCCGGACGAGTGCGCCGGGGTAAGGAACGCCCCGCTCCCGGTGCCATTTTCGGGGAGAACTCTCCGACGCCTGTCGACACCCAAAATGCCCAGTGCATGGACTGCCACGCGTCCGATACGGGTTTCGGCTGGCACGGCAACGACCACGACATCAATGAGATCGCCTGCTCAGATTGCCACACCAGCCATACGGCAAACGATCCGGTGCTGGCGACCTCGACGCAGCCTGAAGTCTGTTTCGACTGCCACCAGCAACAACGTACCCAATCCCTGAAACCCTACGCGCACCCGATTCGTCAGGGCAAGATGGATTGCAGTGGCTGTCACAGCACGCACGGTTCAACGAACGATTTACAGTTTGTCCAGCAAACCCTGAACGACACCTGCTTCGACTGTCACGCCGAAAAACGTGGCCCGTATCTTTGGGAGCATGCTCCGGTCGCGGAAGATTGTGGCAATTGCCACGATCCGCACGGTTCCAATCAACCCGGCATGCTGTCGATGCGCGGCCCGATGCTGTGTCAAAGCTGTCACTCACAAGCCGGTCATCCGAGCATCCCGGCGGATGGCGACGGTTTGCCCGACGGCGTACCGTCACAGTTCATGCTCGGACAGAACTGCATGAACTGCCACACCCAGTCACACGGTTCTAATCATCCGTCCGGATCGAGGTTGATGCGATGAAGGTTAAGACGATCAGTCGGAACAACAAACTTCACGCGGCGCTGGCCGCCTCATTACTGATGCCTGTTACGGCGCTCGCCCAGGTCGACACGAGCGACTGGAAATGCGAGTACTGCCCGTTCGAGGAAGGCTATCGTGCCGAAATTGACGCCGCTGCCGAGTACGTCAGCGACGACGCGGCACGATTCGGCAACGGTACAGGACATGATGAGAAAGGCGCACTCGTCAATCTCGGAGGCAACGGGCGCTACAACAAGAATGGAACGCAAGTCTCCTGGTATGCAGAAGACCTCGGAACAAGCTCTCGCGTATTCAGTGTCTCTGCGGGTCGGCCCGGCAAGTTTGAAGTCAACCTGGGCTACCGGGAACTGCCCTACCGGCTCTTCGATACGACTGAGACGGTGTTCACGTCTTCACAAACGGATACCTTGACGCTGCCGTCCGATTGGGTCGGCGCGGGTACTACGGACGGATTCACGGCGCTGAGTACATCGCTGGTGCCCATCAACATCGAAAAAGACCGGCAAATTCTCGAAATCGGGGGCAACTTCATACCGACGAAGAAAATCAAACTGTACGCGGACTACAGCCGTCAGCAGCGAGATGGCATCAACGTCATGGCCGGTGCCCGATTTACCCAGAGCGTATTCCTGCCGCGACCGGTCGATGACTACACCGACCAGATCAATGCCGGAGCGCAATTCTCACTGGGTCCGGTAAACCTCGGGCTTGCCTATTTCGGATCGTTTTACCGCAACGACATCAGTGCCCTGACCTGGGATAACCCCTATGCAGTAGCCCCCGATACAGATCAGGGCCGACTGGCGCTCGAGCCGGATAACGATTTTCAGCAATTCTCACTCTCCGGCGTCTACAAAACCCCAACATTGAACACCGTAGTCGCGTTTTCGACGGCTATCGGTCGAGGCGAACAGGACACCGAATTCCTGCCGTACACCATTAACCCAACGCTGCCGGCAACAGCGCTGCCGAGTTCATCGCTCGACGGTCAGGTGGACACCGGCAATTACGCGCTGACAATTACGTCACGACCGTTCAAGCGTACCAGTGTCAAGTTGGCCTATCGCTTCGACGAACGTGACAACCAGACACCGGTATCGACCTGGTCGCGGGTAATTACCGACACATTTCCAGGCGGCAGCAATGAGACGAATGTTCCTTATTCGTTTGAGCGGGAAAGAATCAATCTGAGCGGCACCTATAAACTCTTTGACTCTGTCACGATCTCCGGCGGATACGATCGAACCGAATACGACCGGGACTATCAGGAAGTCGCAAAACAGACCGAAGACGCCGGCTGGGGCAAGCTCCGCTGGCGACCGACCTCGTATCTCGAAGCCTCGGTTCGTGGCGGCGCATCTCGGCGGGAAGTCGATGAGTACGATACCGACGTAGCGATCAGCCTTGGCCAGAATCCGCTGCTACGCAAATACAACCTGGCCTACCGATATCGAGAGTTTGCAGAGATGTCTCTGTCTGCCTCACTGCCCGAACGACCGATTTCCATCGGTATGACCTATCTTTGGGCCGACGACAGCTACACCGAGTCGATGCTGGGTATGACTGACAGCGAAGAGAATCGCGTCAATGTCGACTTCAGTTGGGCCGTTTCCGATGCGGCATCCCTTTACGTCGCTATGGGCGCCGACTCGATTGACGCCAATCAAACGGGCGCCGAAGCATTTACCGGCCCAACTTGGCAAGCGACGCATGAAGACGACTTCGCACACTACGGCGGCGGATTTCGGGTCACGGGCCTGAGAGAAAAGATCGATCTGACAATAGATTACACGCGCAGCGACGGTGAGACCGACATACGCTTCGCAGGCCAGACTGTGTCGTCCACCCCATTGCCGAAACTCGAATCAACCATGGACTCTCTGCGGTTCTCGATGGACTACGAGTGGTCAGACCGAATGGATCTGAACTTCGGCATTCGTTACGAGCGTTTCGAAACGGCGGATTGGGCGCTGGATGGTGTTCAGCCAGACACGATTCCAGTCGTGCTAACGATGGGCGCCGATTCTTACGACTACGACGTCTGGTTCGTCGGTATCGGTATTCGCTATCGTATCGGCGGGGACACCAAACTCGCCGATTGATCAATCTTCGACCCAGCCGATCGTTGAAAAAATTTCTGATATAGTCGCCCGAATTTCAAATTAATCGGAGCTGTTCATGAGTCAGGCTAAGTCAGGCGATACCGTCAAAATCCACTACACCGGTACATTAGACGACGGTACCGAATTCGATAGTTCGGCCGGTCGCGAGCCGCTCGAGTTTGCGCTTGGCGGTGGCCAGGTTATTCCGGGCTTTGACAGCGCCGTCGACGGCATGGCCGTTGGTGACAGCAAGACCGTCACAATCCCACCCGGTGAGGCTTACGGCGAGTGCCACGATCACCTCGTTCAAGAGGTACCTAAGACTGCGTTACCACAAGACATGAAACCGGAAGTCGGCATGCAGGTACAAAGCCAAAGCCCGGAAGGCCAGATCATGAACCTGATAGTGACCGAGGTTGCTGAGAAATCGATCACCGTCGATGGCAACCACGCGCTGGCAGGCCAGGCGTTGACGTTCGCCATCGAGCTTGTTGAGATAGCGTGACTCGGTGATTCTGGAATGAGTTCAGTTCTGGTGATCGGCAGTTCGAATACTGACATGGTGATCAGGGTCTCGGAGCTGCCTCAGCCCGGGGAAACTGTTGCCGGCGATGAGTTCCAGATATTCGGCGGCGGCAAGGGCGCGAATCAGGCGATCGCGGCTAAACGAGCCGGCGCCATGGTGCAGTTGATTGCTGCCGTGGGTAGCGACGATTTCGGCAAAACCGCGATTGAGTCATTTGCCGCCGAAGGCATAGAAACCACCGGCATCCAGATCATTAAGGACACACCGTCTGGCGTTGCCATGATCTACGTGAGCGCGACAGGCGAGAATTGTATCGCAGTTGCGCCCGGGGCCAATGCGCGTCTTACACCGCAGGCTTTGCTCGATCAGCAACATGCCTTCGACGACGCCGATCTGTTATTGATGCAGCTTGAAACACCGCTGGAAACCGTTGCGGCGGCGGTCAAAATGGCAAGCGCGAACAGCAAACCGGTCATTATTAATCCGGCCCCCGCTGCCCCGCTTCCGGACTCGATACTTGAAGGCCTGTTCTGCATAACGCCGAACGAAACAGAGGCCGAAGCGCTTACCGGTGTTGCCGTGACTGACCAGCAAAGCGCGATCGCTGCTGCCGATGTGTTGTTGCAACGTGGAGTACGAAACGTCGTTATTACCCTGGGATCCCAGGGCGCGTTATTGCACAACGTCAAGGGCACACACTACCAATCCGCTGAATCGGTAGACGTTGTCGATACGACCGCGGCCGGCGATACATTCAATGGCGTCTTTGCCGCAATGATCGCGGACGGAAAATCGCCCGAGGAAGCTATCGAACCCGCTGTTCGCGCCGCGACGCTTTCAGTACAAGCCGCAGGCGCGATCGCCAGCATTCCCGCCTTGGCAGCGTATCGTTAGACCAACAAGGCGATAAGATCCGCTGCGAATAGCGATATCAAGGCGAAACTCACGCCACCGATCAACACGGCGGCGAACAGGCCCAGCGCAAACGGTCGCATACCGATTTTGATGATGCCGGCGAACATGGACGTCAGGCCGACCGCCGCCATTGCCAGCAGCAAGCAACGCTCCGCCGCATCTTTGGTGAACGATACAATTTCCTTCCACTGCGAAGGCTCGAGAATTCCGAATGGCTTGTCACCCAAATCGCCTATCGTACGAATCGCCGACATTAATGCGAAGCCCACGATGAACCAGGGGATCATCGCAAGATAATTGATTTTCTTTTCGTCGCCTTCGACGCGCTCGGCGCCGTAGAGAATTCCGACCAAAGGAATCACTGCGATCATGCAAAGATTGCGAACCAGTTTTGTAACCGTCGCGATATCCAATGCTACGGGTGCGTTGTACTGCGCCTCGTACATCATGCCCGCGCCG
>CAZMRZ010000052.1:0-19816 GCA_964568835.1 uncultured Woeseiaceae bacterium
TGGAATCGATAGTGAAATGCTTCGACCAAAACCCTCTGCGAAGCGTTTGCCGCCGTCACCATTCGGCTTGCCTGCGCCGCATTCATCGCGAACGGTTTTTCGCACAATACGTGCTTGCCCGCGTTGAGTGCTGCAATCGACCATTCCTCATGCAAGTTGGGCGGAAGTGCATTGTAGATTGCATCGATCTGCGACGACTCGACGAGGGCAGCATAGCTCTCTGCGACAGTGTCAATGTTGTGGTCGTCAGCGAACGCCTGTGCTTTTTCCAAGCTGCTTGCGGCGACGGCAGCGACGCTCACGCCATGCAAGAGTGCCGCTGGCTGAATAAGGGCAAGTGGCGCGATTCGTGCCGCACCGAGTATGCCGAAACGAAACATTTAGGAGATGCGAACGTTGCCGGGCTCAAAAAGGAGATGTGAGCCCGACACCGTTTCGCGAAGCAACGGCTAGAACGCAGCCCTGAGGCCGATACCAAAGTAACGATCGGCGTCGCGAGGAATCTGGTAACGGAAGTTGTCACCACTATAGGTCGTCGCATAGCTCTCATCGCCGATGTTCTTGCCAATTAGCGAGATCCTGAACTGATCCTCGTTGAACGACAACGAAGCTGTCAGATTAAGGATATCGTACTCGGGCAACAGCGCCGCAGGATTGAAGTTGCCGTCCGAACCCGGAAGATCCGAATACTGTTCGTCGGTGTGCACGAAAGATCCATTCAACACAAAGTCCATGTTGTTCAGAGGAACCACCCACTCGCCGTACAGTGATACTTTCAGATCTGGCGAGAATGGCACGTCGAGACCGGAGCGCGTGCTACAGCCAGCCGGTGGAAGTCCTGTTATCGCGTCAAGCGGGCAATTGAATTTGTCGATGGTCGCGTCGACAGATGCGAAGCCTCCACCAATGCTCACGTTTTCCATCGGCTGCCAGAGGAAGTCGACTTCAAAGCCCTCTGTCGAAACGTCGCCAGCGTTTGTCAGGCGTGTGATCGTAACGCCCGTTGAGTTATCGAAGTTGTTCGCCTGGAAATTCTCCACGTCCGTCTTGAACACCGTAAGGTTAAACAAGAACGTGTCCGCTGTGTATTTCCAGCCCGCCTCGATCGCGTCAGACTCCTCGGCGCCGATCGGCAACACATCATTTGGACCCATGTTGTAGAAGGTATTGAATGCAGGCCCTTTGTAGCCTTGCGCATAGGTCCCATAGAACATGCCGGCGTTGTCGGTGCTCCACTGCACGCCGAGTTTCCCAGACGTATTGCTCTCGTCTGTCTCATTCGAGAAGTTCGAATTGTTGGCCGCGTTACGAACGCCAACACCCTGGCGCCCGAACTCATCATTGTTGCGACGGTTATGGTTGAAGTTGACTTCGTCTTCGGTGAAGCGCAAGCCGAAGATCAGGCGAAACTGGTCGTTGATGTCGTACGTGCCTTCGCCGAACAACGCATAGTTGTTGAACTCAGTATCAAAGAACGCGGTCGCCGAGACGATATCGTTGGCATTACACGTCAGGCCCGGATTCGCATCGAGAATTGCCTGATTCTGGCCGCCATTGTTTTGGCAGCTGGCGTCACGCGTGAAGTTTCGCTCTGAATCGATGTTCCAATAGAACATGCCCAGCTGCCAGTTGAAGGTCTCATCGCCTGGCGATGCGAGTCTTATCTCCTGGGATATCTGTCGCCATTCCTGCGGCCCTATATCGTGCAACTGGAACGGCACACCAAAGACCGGTTGATCGGAATCACCCGCTATCGACGTGAAATCACCTTCGCGAATCTCGGTGTTGTTCCAGGTTCGACGCGCGGTTATCGACGTCAATGTATAATCGCCAATATCCATGTCGACCTGTGCCGAAAACGCCGTGGTGCTATCGAGAGTCATGGTGGTTAGGTCATGATCGATCAAGCGTTGCTCCAGATCGATATCGGCGACGCCGTTGACGATCCCCACGCTATTTGGCGCTGCCTCCGATGCCGGATTACGTCCACTGGGCAAGCCTTCGAGATCCGCGCAGCATTCATCGGTCGCGTCATAGTCCTCGAAAATAAACAGGGTTGAAATAGTATCCGTAGGCTCAAACTCGAGCATCGCGCGGACGCCAGTGCGATCGTAACCGTTCGTCGTCTCGTTGTTGTAGACGTTGCGAATATAGCCATCAAAGTCACCTTTGAATGCGGTGATGCTACCTCGGGCGTTGTCGCTCAATGGACCGGAAACCCTGGCTTTGAGTCGCGTCTCGTTGTCCTGGAAAAACGACAGATCGACAAGACCTTCGAACTCATTACCGGGACGACGAGTTGTAATGTTGACGACGCCGGCAGAAGCGTTCTTACCGAATAGTGTTCCTTGCGGACCACGCAGAACCTCGAGTCTCTCGAGTTCATACAGATCGCTGAACGCCTGACCAGAACGACCAAGCACGACGCCGTCGACAACGGTCGAGACGCTCGGCTCCGCCGCCGTACTAAAGGAAATAGTCCCTAAGCCACGAATGATGACCGACGAGTTTCGGGTGGTGTTGCCCTTGCGGAAGGACGCAGATGGAATCAATGCTTGCAAACCTTCCAGGCCGACAGAGTAAGAGTTCTCAATCGTCTTGGACGACAATACCGTAACCGAAACCGGAACGTCCTGGACGTTCTCCTCGCGCTTGGTCGCTGTTACGACAATTTCTTCGATTTGTGCCGATACCGGAAGGCTTAGTCCGAGACAGAGCAACGGTGTTAATACAGTTGCGATGCAGCGTTGTGAAAGCCGTCGTTTGGTAGTTGCCATGGTGGTTCCCCCATCCGTTGTGTCAGTGTGTAAATAACTATGTCTTATAGAAGACTATCTTACATAGCTTTGATTCAAAATAGTAATGTCGATGCCTGGCCAATACGCCACAGTCGACTATCGCTGCGCCATTCGATGGCAGATATCTAGAAAAAATCCCAAAGGAATTAGTCGCTTACGGCTCTTTCGTACGCAGAATCGATGTGCAACTCACAGCTTTCAATAGCTGTGTCGAGCTTGTCGAGCCATTCGATTCCGTACTGCTCGACGTACCAGTCGCGCATGCCACCTGCTGCATCACGGAACATCTCTTTCTCGGCGGGCGTCGGAACGTATAGAGTTCCTCCGGATTCCGTGAATTCCCGGTACGCTTCGATCTCGCGCCGCTTGATGATCCCTCGCGTGACCGTTTTCAGCTCCTGGAACCCGTCGTAGACGATTCGCTGCAGGTCCGGCGGCAGCGTTTGCCAGCTAATTTCGGAATACCACCACAAGCCGCCCATGTAACTGTGGCCATCCAGCGTGATGAACCGGATCTGTTCGTGCAGTTTCATACCAACAATATCCTGGATACCGTTCTTGGTTCCTTCGACGACGCCGGTGGCCAGCGCTGTGTAAACCTCGGACCAGGCCACCGGTGTTGGATTACCACCCAATTGTCGTACCAGTTCCTGTTGCACCGGTGCTGATATTGTCCGGAACTTACGACCCTTGATATCAGCCGGCGTACGAATTTGCGCGTCCGTCGAAGCAAAATTTCGCCAACCACCGGTATTGGAAACCGCCATCAGTCGAATGGGTATGCCCGCCTCGAGAACGGCACTTCGCAAGTCGGCAATCATCGGCCCGTCGAGTACACATTCGGCGACAGCATCATCGCGAAATGTATACGGCAGATCCAAAACCTGACCCGGACTAAAAATACTGCCCAAACCGCCGGTCGTCAGCATGAATATTTGCAGCACGCCGGTTTGCATACCCTCGAGGCACTCGCGCTCGTTGGAACAGAACTGACCGGAGGGGTAGAGCTCGACTTCCGCGCGACCGTTGCTGCGACTCTCGACATACTGCTTGAAGACCAAAGCACCGTCGTGGTCTTCATCTTCAGGCGAGCCGAGAAACGAGAATCGAATCGTGTACTCGGCATCCGATTCGCTGCTGGACATAACAGTGCCGCCCACGGACGCCACGAAAAGTGCGGCGAAAATCGAAAGCAAAATCTGTCGTCTGCTCATGGTTGCATCCTTATGCGAATCCAAGCAACCGCGGCAGTGTCAGTGACAATGCCGGGAAGTAGGTGATCAGGAAAATGACTGTGACCTCGACGGCCAGAAACGGCAGCATCTCACGCGCTATTGTCTCCACTCGCTCTTTGGATACCGATGCAGCTACGAATAACACCAGCCCCATAGGCGGTGTGGCCAGACCGACGGTCACGTTAACGCACATGACAACCGCGAAATGAATAGGGTCAACGCCCATGGCGACAAACAGTGGACCCAGCACCGGGCCGAGGATCAATACGGCGGGACCGGCGTCGAGAAACATGCCGACAACAAAGAGGAACAAATTGGCGAGAAACAGCAGGACGTAAACGTTATCACTCGTCTGCATCATGCCATTGGCGACCATCCCGGCCAGCCCCGATACCGTGATAATCCATGCAAACACCACTGACGCGCCGACCAACAGCAAAATGACGCCCGACTGCACCGCCGACTCGATAAAGATGCCCGGCAGTTCTTTGAAACGCAGTGTGCGCGTCAAAAACAGGGTCACGACCAGCGCATAGAAGGCAGCCACAGCCGCCGCTTCAGTGGGAGTAAAGATACCCGCGAGGATACCGCCTAATAGTATGACTGGGGTCAGCAGCGCGAGAGCCGTCTTGCGAAGGGCGTGACCGCGCTCGGGCCAGGTGGCTTTGCGCCCTGCTACCGGATAGTTACGCCGCTTCGAAATAAAGCTGGTGGCAACCATCAGACCCATAGAAATCAACAGGCCCGGCACCAACCCGGCCGCGAAAAGTCCGGCGACCGATACATTCATTATGAATGCGTACAAGATCATGATGCCCGAGGGCGGGATTATCGGTCCGATCACCGACGATGCAGCCGTAACCGCGGCCGCGAACGGTCGCGAATAACCGTTTTGCTCCATTGCCGGGATAAAAATCTTGCCGAGCGCCGATGTGTCGGCAACTGCAGAGCCAGACAAGCCCGCGAACAACACTGAAGAGAGAATATTTACCTGTGCCAGGCCGCCACGCATGTGACCGATCATGGACTGGCTGAACTCGACGATGGATCGCGTAATGCCGCCCGAATTCATGAGCTGGCCGGCGAGAATAAAAAACGGCAACGCCATTAGCGGAAACGAATCCATGCCGCCATACAGCCGCGACAATAAGGCTTTGAAGAAAACCTGGTCGCCTTCGAAGGCAAGACTCAGACCCGGGCCAATCAGCAGCGCAAAGACGACCGGCATTCCTGCGGCCATCAAGAATATAAAGATCCAGAAATACGATAAGGCCATAACGGCTATTCACCCTCCATAATTTCGCCGGCGCCGGCGATCTCGAAATCTTCTTCCGAATGTAGCAGCGCCAGTAGGTCACGGATGAACAGTTCGATGCCCACCAAAAGCATTGCACCGAAGGCGAATGGAACGACAACATAGAACCAGCCGACCTGCACCGGCAGGCTCGCAGCGCGGATTGAAAAACCGCGATCGACCATACCGAAACTTTCCGACCAGAAGACGACGATTATCCAGATGACAAGCAGATTGAGCGCCAGCTGCAGTAGTCGTCGCAAGGTTTTCGGCAATTCGTCGGTAAACATCTGAATGCTGACATTTGCACCATTGCGGTAGGCCCAGGGCGCGATAAGGAATGCACCCCAAACCATCAGCGTTTTCGATACTTCCTCGGTCCAGATCAGCGAGTCATTAAGCACATAACGAAACACAATCTGCACGAGGACAATTGCCGTCATCGTTATCAGTAGCATGCCCGCCGTATTTCGGGCGGTCGTGCCGATCCATTGGTTGACCGCGGACAAGATCCCGAGAGCCTTTCGTAACACTGTGTCTGCCAAGTTAGTCATGGATCATGCGATCTGCAGAACCGGAATATTCAGGCGGTTTGCGACCTGTCGCAGCGAATCCATGTGGTCGCCGTAGGCGAGGGAAAAGTGATGCTCGAGTCCCTCCTCCATGATCGTGGCGCAAACCTCAGCCACCGCTTTGTCGAAGCGAATAACGCCGGAAGTACCGGTGAACGCCATGGGTGCACGCAGCACTTCAGCCCCGGCAATCATCAGCTTTTTCTCATTCTTTGCCTGCGACAAACGCGCCAGAGTGATCCGGCCCGGCTTGAGCGGGAACTGGTGTAATAACGGCATCTTGCGATTGGTGTGAATGGTGGCCTCTGCCTGCGCCTCCGGGTCACACATGGACAGCGGTGCCAGACCGCAGTGCCAGAGCACGGCGGTGTCGTCAGCTTCATCGACATCCACAAGATCGGCCATCCAAACCGGCTCATCAACCAGTTCCTGAAGCATTAACGTCGTCACCGAACCATAGACGTCAGCCTCACAGGCACTGGGTACGCCCGCCTGATTCATCATCGCCATCGGGCCGCACGCAGCGCAGCCATAGTCGACGAACGTCTCGGGCCAGCAACGCACCGCAATGCTATCGGCCTTGTTCTCATCAACGATGTCTTCGAGCGCGCAAAGCAGTCGAAACGAACGATCCAGTTGCTCCTGATCAACATCGTCAAGCCCGGCTAACGACTTGGCCGCTTCGGCACGATGTGCACTCGCACGCTCGGCCGGTGCCGCCTTTGCTTTTTCAAAGGCATCGCCGAGATCGACCTGGTCGACCGAGACGCCAGTCAACTCACGCAAGTCATTGGCGTCGAATTCGCAGGTATCGAATCCAGCCGGATGCTCACCGATAACACTCACACGCGCCCCGGCAAGTTTTTGCACGACCCGGTCGGAGGCGGCGTCAGCCTTGTATTCAGGCTGTTCGACGGACACAGACGAGCCGTTCGGCGCAGCGGCCAGTACCGCTAGCTTGTCTGCAATGGTCGGCGCATCAGGCGACGAAAATAGCCACCGATAGCTGAGTTCCGCCTTACCTAAAGCATGCGCCGCAAGGTTGATACCGCAATAAGCGTTGAGGCGCAGACGGCCGCCGATTCTCGGCTCCGGTACACCCCAGACAGCCACCGGCACATCGCTCTGCCGGGCCATTTTTGTCGTCATTGAAGCGTCAGTGAAAGTGATTTGTACAATCAGCAGCAGATCGATATCGCCTTGTCCGGCGATTTCGGTGAGCGCCGCTTCAGCCTGCTCCGTATCGCAGGACAAAGTGCGCGGTCCAACGGCTTCGATGCCGGCAATATCCAGCGCCGCGAACGCCTTATTTTTCATCTCTTCGGCGAATTCCATATCAAACGTTGTCCGCGCCAACGCAATTACGCCGTACCTGAGTGTCACGACTTGCTCTCCGTCTGCTGTATTAAATCTTCGACATTTTCGCGGCTCGCACAGCCGGCGCGTCCGCCACCATTTTGAACTTTCAGCGCAGCAGCCGCCGACGCGAATGTCATTGCGTTGTCTGTCGACTGTCCTTCTGCCAAGGCTAACGCGAATGCACCGTGCCATACATCGCCGGCACCGAGCGTGTCCGTCACGCGTACCTCATGCGCCGCGACCTTACGCAACTTGCCATCAGTCATGTAGAGCGTTCCGTCTCCACCGAGCGTGACACAGCACCAGGCATCGGTTGTCGCATCAACAGCCTGCAACCCTCTGGCTGCATCCGCGTCACCGCAATAGTCAGCAAGACCTGCCGCAGAAAATGCAACGTGCGTTGCGGCCCGAAGCAATTCACCATCCGCCGGTACTGGCAGGTCTGCATCCAGAACGGCGGGCACTCCGGCTTGCCGCGCCAGTTGCAGTCCGTGCAACGCACCCTCCGGCCAGCGCGTATCGACCAACACAGCATCAATGTTGTCGGGAAGCTGTTGTGGCAGCCAGCCTGACGTCCTGTCCAACTCAGAATCCAGGTAATTCACAATGAGTCTTTCGCCGGCCTTATCGACGATCACCGCAGACAGGGAGGACGTGCAATTCGCAAAACGCCTGACCAATGAGCAGTCAACGCCGTAGCTTTCAAGTTCCGCGACCACCAGGTCAGCAATCGCGTCGTCACCAGTACGCGCAGCGAGCTGCGCTTCGCCCCCCATTCTGGCAATCGCCACAGCAGCGGTTGCGGCCGGCCCACCGCCGATCGATTCAAACGCCGACGCACGAAATTTCTCGGCAGCATCAGGCATCGTATCTACAGAGAACACGAAATCCTGTACTGCCTGACCAATGCATAACACTCCTACCATCGTTGCGTCTCAGGGGTCATCTCACTTGACATCGATTGCATAGACGACATTGCGCGTGTCACAGCGACTAATACGCCATTCAGCCCGTCGGCCACCGATGTCAACAGCAACGCGATCGACTCTCAGAATCGGCGTGCCAGGCTTGATACCCAGCTCTTTTTCGTCACTCTTGTTCGACAGAACGGCGCGCAGTTCCTCTTTGGCGACCGTAATGTTGATGCCGTACACGCTTTGGTAAAGCGAATATAGTGTGTTCGGCAGTGCTGCCTGGTGATCGAGTTCCGGAAATAGCTTCAGCGGTACGATGATTTTCTCGCTGACAGTCGGCACGCCGTCGATCATGCGTGCACGTTTGATCTCAATGACGCTTGCACCCTTAGACAAATGCAGCTTGCCAACCTCCGTTGCAGTCGCTACGCGTCGCTTGCATCGAGCCTCGGTACTCTCGGGAGTTACACGATCGCCATCGGTATTAGGTTTGGCCAAGCGGAAAAACCGAAACAAGGCGTGCTCTTGGGTATGCTCGGCAACGTACGTGCCCTTGCCCTGCTGGCGGTGCACCAGGTTTTCCGCCACGAGCGCGTCGAGTGCTTTGCGCACGGTCCCCTGACTGACCTTGAGTTCGGCAGCCAGTGCTTGCTCGCTCGGCAGAGCCTCGGCCGGTTGCCACGCGCCTTCCGCTATACGGCGCACCAGAACCTCGTAGACCTGTTTATACAGCGGTTGAAAATCGGGCATTGATTCCATTGTTATTTTTGCCTCAGGAGACGCCTGCGAACAACCGTCGCTATTGCTCCGAATTGATTAGTATTGTATCTTATATAAGACTTATTAACACCCCGCCCTGATTGCGTCCGGAATGACCCGGACAGTGGCAGCGCGCAGGAGCCAAAACAAATGAGTATTCCCCATCTGCTTGTCCATGACAAACAGGACAACGTCGGCGTCGTCGTGGTTGAAGGCCTTACTGCCGGGACAGAGATGTTGTGCGTCGTTACCGAGGACGATTCGGACTTCCAACTTGTCGTTAACGACGACGTTCCCATTGGTCACAAGGTCGCTCTGGCTGATTTATCCGATGGCGAGACTGCGATCAAGTACGGACAGGATATCGGGCGCTTCGTCGCGGATATCGCGAAAGGCAATCATGTCCACACACACAATATGAAAACCAAGCGCTGGTAACGGGAACCAATATGACAAATCCGAATACTTTTTATGGTTACCGTCGCGAGAACGGACGAGTCGGCGTACGCAATCACGTTGTGATCTTGCCCGTCGACGACATTTCAAATGCGGCCTGCGAAGCAGTCGCGAATAACATTAAGGGCACCATGGCGTTGCCGCATGCTTATGGCAGGCTGCAGTTTGGCGAAGATCTGGACCTGCATTTCCGCACAATGATCGGCACCGGAGCTAATCCAAACGTAGCGGCCTGTGTCGTTATCGGAATAGAGCCGGGTTGGACGAAGAAAATCGTGGACGGCATTGCTGCCACCGGAAAACCCGTGGTCGGTTTTTCAATCGAACAAAACGGCGATATCGAAACCATTGCCAGGGCTTCCCGGAAAGCAAAAGAGTTCGTGCATTTGACGAGCGGCCAGCAACGTGAAGAATGCGACCTGTCCGAGATATGGGTGTCGGCCAAGTGTGGCGAATCAGACACGACGACCGGTCTCGCATCCTGCCCCGCCGTAGGCAACCTTTATGACAAACTGGTTCCGACTGGTATCTACGGCGTGTTTGGCGAAACCTCGGAAATTACCGGCGCCGAGCACCTTTGTGCAGCGCGCGCCGCAACGCCCGAGGTTGGCGAGAAGTTCATGCGTACGTTCCAAGCGTACCAGGACGAGGTGATCGAACAATTCAAGACATCCGACCTGTCCGACAGTCAACCGACCAAAGGCAATATCGAGGGTGGGCTGACGACGATTGAAGAAAAGGCCATGGGTAACCTCGAGAAGATCGGCAAGGAAGTTTCGTATGTCGATGTGCTCGAACCCGCCGAGGCGCCTGCGGTCGGGCCGGGATTGTACTTCATGGACACGTCGTCAGCGGCAGCCGAATGCGTGACGCTGATGGCGGCCGCCGGTTATGTCGTGCACCTCTTTCCTACTGGTCAGGGCAACATCGTCGGCAACCCGATACTCCCGGTCATTAAACTGACCGGCAACCCGCGTACCGTTCGTACCATGTCCGAGCATATTGACGTTGATGTGTCAGGCGTCATACGTCGCGAGATGACGATATCCGATGCGGGCGATGCGCTGATCGACATGGTGGTACAAACGGCCAATGGTCGGCTGACCGCCGCAGAAGCGCTCGGCCATATCGAGTTTGTCATGACGAAGTTGTATCGCAGCGCCTGATGTATGCCCACCTGACGAGCTAATGTCGTGACTGAATCTGTATGCTTGGCCATCGAAGAGGCACAGGACCTTGCCGTCCGTGCGCTTATGGCCAGCAATACTAACGAATCCAATGCCCGCTCGACTGCGACTGCGCTCGTGAATGCAGAAGCGGACGGGCAGAAAGGACACGGGCTGTCACGAATTCCGAGCTACGCGGCCCAAACACGCAGCGGAAAAGTTGACGGACTTGCCACGCCATCTGTGGAAAGGCCCGCGACGGCATTGCTGCGCGTGAATGCGGATTCAGGATTCGCCTATCCGGCAGTAGACCTTGCTTGTGAACACTTATCCGAAATCGTCAGCGTTACGGGAGTTGCGGCCGCCTGCATTTACAATTCGCACCATCTCGGACAGGCCGGCGCGCATGCCGAACGCCTGGCGTCGCAGGGGCTGGTCGCCATTGTGATGAGTAACTCGCCGAAAGCGATTTCGTTTTGGGGCGGTAGTGAACCGATGATGGGCACAAATCCCATCGCGTTTGCCGTGCCACGAGCTGACGCAGGGCCGCTGGTTATCGACATGGCACTGTCCAAGGTCGCCCGCGGCAAGATTCTCGCCGCACAGCGCGCAGGCGAAAAGATTCCTGACACCTGGGCCCTGGATGCCGAGGGCAATCCGACCGACGACCCGGCCGCGGCAATGGGCGGTTCAATGCTGGCGATCGGCGATGCCAAGGGTGCAGCACTCGTATTGATGGTCGAGATTCTTACAGCTGCTTTGACTGGCAGTAATTTCGGCTACGAGGCAAGCTCATTCTTTGCGGGCGAAGGTGAACCGCCGCACATTGGACACACGTTCATCGTGTTTCAGCCCGACGTGGCGTCCGGTGGCCGGTTTGCAGAACGTGTCGCTAATATCATCGGGGCGATCGAGCAGACGGACGGCGCGAGACTACCCGGCGGTAGCCGCCTCACGCATCGTAAGAAAGCGACTAACGACGGCCTGCTGATTTCGCCGGCGCTGCACAAAGAGATCACAACCATCATAAATTCCGGGGCACAAAATGCCTGACATCGTTATTTCAGAATTCATGGACAAGAATATTGCACTTGAGGTGCTGGACAATCTCGATGTGCAATACGAGCCAACGCTCGTCGATGATCGCGCTGCACTGCTCGCGTCTCTGGCCGATGCCCGAGCAATCATCGTCCGCAACCGAACTCAAGTCGACACAGAATTACTCGACCACGCGCCCAATCTGCAGGTCGTCGGTCGCCTGGGCGTAGGTCTCGATAACATTGACCTGGAGGCCTGTAAGTCGCGCGGAGTCGTCGTCTGTCCGGCGACCGGGGCAAACGACGTCGCAGTCGCGGAGTACACAATTACCGCTGCGCTTATTCTTACGCGTGGCGCCTGGAGCGCCACAGACCGCATGATAGACGGCGAGTGGCCGCGAACCGATCTAATGGGCCGGGAGATTTCCGGCAAACGATTGGGGCTGATCGGCTTAGGCTCGATCGCCCGGCAAGTCGCAGCGCGAGCCGCCGCGCTCGGCATGACTGTATCCGCTTTTGACCCGTATTTGGCGCCAGACGATCCTGCCTGGTCAGATGTTCGTGCTGCGACATTGGCCGATCTCGCGGCAGACTGTGATGTCATCAGTGTCCATGTGCCATTGACAGACGAAACGCGTTATCTGATCGGTGTTGAGTTCATCCGCGGCATGCGCGCTGGGGCGATACTCATTAACACCGCGCGAGGTGGCGTCGTCGACGAAAGCGCGGTAATCAAAGCATTGCGCGAGGATCGACTTGGAGGCGCAGCACTGGATGTTTTCGAGTCCGAACCGCTGGACGGCGATGGTGGTGCAGCATTTGCCGGTGTTCCCAACCTGTTGCTCACGCCGCACATTGCCGGAATTACCGAAGAAGCCAATCAACGCGTTAGTCTCTTGACAGCACAAAACGTGCTCAAGCATTTACGCTAGAAAATCGTCATGTCTCCCACCGTTAGCTTTCCGATCATCCGAAGTCAGGGTTTGAGGAAGAAAACCATGCGTCTGATTCTGTTGCATGTTTTTTTGCTCGCTTTTTCGGCGAGCGCATTCAGTGCGGACCTTGAGCCGAGACTCAACGTCCTGCTGATCATCGCCGACGACCTGAACAATGACCTGGGCACATACGGCCACCCCATCGTAAAAACGCCACACATCGATTCGCTGGCCCGCGATGGCATGCGCTTCGAAGCCGCTTATTCGCAATTTCCGGTGTGTACTCCGAGTCGCTCGAGTTTCCTGACCGGCCTGTATCCGGAGCAGATCGGCGTGGTGGAGGTCGAGCCCTTTTTTCGAGATTACGTTCCGGACGTGACAACACTTCCTCAGCTCTTTCGCGAGAACGGCTACTCGAGTGCAAGAGTCGGCAAGATCTTTCACCAGGGCGTTCCGAGTCAGATCGGTATGGACGGGGTCGATGACCCACCGTCGTGGGATATGGTGATCAACCCCATCGGTCTCGACAAGGACGTCGAACCTCGAGTGAACTCGGTCTCGCCGACAGCACCGCCAGGCAATATAGGTGGCACCCTGACCTGGCTCTCCGTCGATAGCCGCGACGAAGCGCATACGGATGGCATCGCGACGACGGCCGCCATGAAACTGATGGGTAACCTGCATCCGGACAAGACGGGCAAGCCGCTCTTTCTCGCGGTCGGATACTACCGTCCGCACGTTCCGCTAATCGCCCCGAGTAAGTACTTCGACATGTATCCACTCGGGGAAATCGAGCTCGTGCCGGCGCCAGCGGACGATCGTGCCGACATTCCGATTCCAGCATTGGCGGATCGCCCGCATCAGGCGGATATGACAGAGAATCAGAAGAAGCAGGTGATGCAGGCCTATTACGCATCGGTCTCATTCATCGACGCACAGGTCGGCAGGCTGTTGGCCGAATTAGATCGACAGGGACTCGCGGATAACACCGTGGTCGTATTCATGTCCGATCACGGATTCCATCTCGGTAGCCACGGATTGTGGCAGAAGACCGACCTTTTTGAAGGCTCCGTTCGTCTACCGTTGATCATGTCGGTTCCAGGTCATGCGAATAGAGGTGCTGCAAGCTCGTCGATTGTCGAACTGGTCGATCTTTATCCGACCCTGGCCGAGCTAGCCGGATTAAAAGCTCCGGCATATCTGGAGGGTAAAAGCCTCGTGCCCATCCTCGATGACCCTGCAACGGAAGTACGCGACAGCGCCTTCACAATGGCCAGCAGTCGTGCCTGGTGGACCCGGCCCGAATGGAAGTACCGGGAAATTACGGGTTATACGATTCGGACGCCGCGATACCGTTACACGGAGTGGGGTGACGGCGCATTCGGCGTCGAATTCTACGACTACGAGAACGACCCCGGAGAACTCCATAACCTGGCGCATGATCGATCAATGGCATCGACCCGCTTCAAGCTTGCCCGCATGCTCGATGATCGCAGGAAGGCGGCGCGGCAGCGTCCGCAGTAATGAATATTATCGCGCCACCCTCGACCGTGCTCGAGCCGGGCGAGACCTACCTGTCAAAAAGTGTTTATGAATTCTCGTGTCCTTAAGCCTGCGTCGAAACAACATCCGCAAACTCACTGAGCGCCATTTCGATGTGCTTATTCTGGGCGCCGGAATCAACGGTGCCGTTTCGGCAGCCGCACTCGCCGCTCGCGGCGTCAAGGTGGCCTTAATCGACAAAGGCGATTTTGGCGGCGGTACCAGCTCGCAGTCATCGAACCTGGCCTGGGGTGGTATCAAATACCTGGAGAGCGGTGAGCTGGGGCTGGTTTCCCGTCTATGCAAGAGTCGCAATCATCTGCTGAAGAGCTTTCCCTCAACGGTCAAGGAAATACGTTTTCTGACGACCGTACAAAAAGGCTTTCGATGGCCGGTGCCGTTTCTCTACCTCGGCGCACTACTCTACTGGCTTATGGGACGGTTCGCGACGAAGGCGCCGGTGGCTTTGACTCGTGACGGCCTTAGCCGACGTGACCCTCGTATACGAGCCGATGCGGCAAGTGGTGGATTCGAGTACTCGGACTGTTACCTCCACGACAACGACAGTCGGTTTACGTTTTCGTTCGTCCGGACGGCAATGAACTACGGTGCTGTCGCCGCAAACTATGTCGGCGCTACTGCCGTGGCGAGTAAGGACGGTCACTGGGTCGTATCGATCCGCGACGAAATCGATGGCCTGACGAGTGACGTTGAGTGCAAGGTTCTGATCAACGCCTGCGGACCCGAGGTCGATGGCGTCAATAGCATGGCTGAAATGAAAACAGAGTATCGACACGTATTTTCGAAGGGCGTGCATCTCATAGTCGATCGCACCCCTGATCGATCCCGCATTTTGGCGTTTTTTGCCAGTGACGGGCGCTTGTTCTTTGTTATCCCAATGGGTCCGAAAACTTGTATCGGAACAACGGATACCGAGGTCAGCGATCCGGCAGTCAGCGTCGACGACAAGGATCGCGAGTTCATCCTGAGTAACGCGAATAAACTGCTGAATCTCTCCGAGCCCCTGACCAAAGAAGACATCATTGCGGAACGCTGCGGAGTTCGCCCTCTCGCGTTAAGCGGTCAATCTCAATCGGCGAATTGGGTGGAGCTATCCCGCAAGCACCAGATCGAAGTCAGTGAGCCCGACGCTCACATCAGCATTTTCGGGGGCAAACTGACTGACTGCATCAACGTCGGCGAGGAGATTACTGAGATCGTCGCCAATCTGGGGGTGGAGTTGCCCGTTGAACCAAGACGGTGGTATGGCGAGCCCGATGTCAGGGTCAAGAATGAGTTCGTTGTGCAGGCAAAATTGCTGGGGCTTGATGACATGGCGGACCCGAGGTCCTGCGAGCCGTTGACGGACAGGCTTTGGCGTCGTTACGGCGCGAATGCCTTCGAGATGTTAGAGACCGTACGCGAGAATCCACGTAACGCTGATCGTTTGCTGGAGCATGCGGAGTATCTGCGCTGCGAGATCGAACAAGCTGGACGCCGTGAGATGATCACGAAATTGGAGGACTTTCTAAGACGACGCTCAAAAATCAGTTTGGTGGTGCGACGCCGCGACATAATCGACGACCCGAGTCTGAGGGAGTTTTGCGAGATTCTGTTTGGCGATCAGGCGGATGCCAAATTGCGGGAATATATAGAGCAGACCCAGGTAGATAAAACCGCCCACAAAAGAAGGGACGGCTGATGCGCGGGCGATCAACGCAAGGTATAGGAATCCATCTGCCAGAAGCAATAAAATACACCTTGCCTGGGTTGCTGCTGAGCGCAGTAATCGCGCTCGCTGTAAGTTTTGTCAGCCAAAGCCTGGGCGGACCTGCCATGCTGTATGCGCTGCTTTTCGGCAGGAATGCTCGAATCACATCGAGAAGATAGTCTTAGTCGTTGCCGGGCGAATAACAAGCCAGATCGTCAGCCAATAGGACGCTACCACGGTAATTGCCCTTGACCTGTTCAACATTCTTGTCCAGACCTCTAATGCTCCTGGCCATAAAGTGACTCAACAGAAGTGTTTTCGCGTTGGCCTCTGCGGCAATTTTTCCAAGTAGGCTCGGTTTGGCGTGCAATGCGATCGCCACACCGATTGCGTCCTCGGGAATGGGCATATGCATAACCAAGATGTCGGCGTTTTTCGCAAAATCGACAAACAAGGGATCCTTACCATTTTGATCACTGGAGAACACCAGCACCACCCCACCAACACTGACTCGGAATGCTAGTGTGGGAACGATCCCGTGTGGAACACGCATTGCGTGGATTTGTATGTCTTCGGCCGCGTCCTGAAAAACCAAACGACTTGCCGGCGCCGAATCATTGACCTCATGCATCCCTAGCTTCGCAAATCCCCGCCGACCGTCTCGATAAGCGGACAAATACGCATACGTACCGTTCTCGTCATTCAATAGTGTATTTATGAACTCGACAAGACCTGGAAATACGCCACCGTCACCGGGACCGGCGACGGTAATAACATCGCGTTGATCAGAAAACGAACCCGATTTCAGAAGCGCCGGAAAATCGGCCGAGTGATCCGTGTGAAAATGGCTAAGACCGACGAACGCGAGTTCTGAAAAACTACCGCGCGCTTCGCCAAACCGCAGGAAACTGCCACCCCCGGCATCAATTAAAATTCGCGACTTTCCGTTTACCCAGACTAGATAAGAAGATGATGCACGGCCATCGTCGGCGATCGGGCCACCGGAACCGAGTACTTGTAACGTTACGCCGTTCTTTGAAATACACGTCTTCAGCTTTGGCATTTCCGCGCATGCAGATGACGCTAGAACCAGCGGTACTAATGCCAGAGCGAACACACGAGTAAGAACAATCTTGGAGAGGCCGGCCATGACGGTCCTCTGCTTCTGAATGATCTCTTTGGCATTGTTTTTTATCTTTGGCATGATTCGAATCTCCTCACTCGCTTTTTACCACGCTTGATCGGGATGAGAATTGAAAGCAACATCTAGAACTATGTTATTTAAAGACTATGGTAGGCCGCAACAGCTGCGAATTATCTGCCGTGAACGCCTGGTCAAGGACTGACGCGTTTTCGTTACGTTTCCGTGCTGGACTGGCGCACGTGATCGGCGATCTTGTCTATAATCTGTGGCCACAGCTCAACCGGAAAGTTATGGCCCATGCCGTCGATGATTTCTAGCTGCGCCCCGGGGATGTGCTTCGCGGTGTCTATCCCCCCCGCCAGCGGCACCAGCGGATCTTCCCGGCCGTGGATCACGAGTGTCGGCGTCGCGATCGTGCGGAGCCTGCGCCGGCGATCGCCATCCTGAATAATTGCAGCCACGTGACGGGTGAAACCGGACGGAAAGAAGCAGCGGTCGAAGCTGATTGAGGTCATCTCCCGTCGGGTTTCGTCATCGACGGGGTAGGCGGGGCTGCCGATCAGCTCAATCGTCCTCATGTTGTGGGCGATGATGGCCTCACGATCATTGCCGGCCGGGCGGGCTCGGAACAGATGCCGGGACACCAGCGGATCAGCCCTGGGCAGCGAACGATGACCAGTGGTGGACATTATAGATGTCAGCGAGGCAACTCGCCGCGGATGACTCGCGGCGACGTTCTGCGCAATCATTCCACCCATGGATGCACCGACAATGTGCGCCTCGTTTATGCTTAGTGCATCGATCAGGCCGACCGCATCATCGGCCATGTTGCGCAGCGTGTAAGGAACGCGAATCGGCAACCGCAACAGGCGGCGTAACATGAGCGACACGACGCTCGGTGTTTTCTCGCTGTCGAATTTTGTCGAGAACCCGGTATCTCGGTTGTCATAGCGGATGACTCGATAACCTCTGGACGCCAGCTCGAGGCAAAACTCTTCCGGCCAGGCGATTAACTGCATGCCGAGTCCCATAATCAGCAAAATTGTGGGGTTCGAGGGCTCTCCGAAAGACTCGTATTCGATAGTGATATCGTTCGTGCTTGCTTGCGGCATCGATTTTCCTTGTGCTCAATGCATTTTCACCGAAGTATTCCTGGATTGAAACCTGTCGATCAAATTCCGACTTCTATATTAGTTTCGGAAGCTCATAAACTGCAGCTGTCCCATAGGTAGAGCCAAACGACATGCTGAATAATCTCCGGCGGAAATCGGTGGTGCTTGTACAGCGACTTAGATAATTCCATTCCGCGATTGTCGCTCAACCTCCATTAATTTGTCAGTACCACTGGGGCGCCTGTTGCTAAGATCGCATCACCGTGCAGGACGGTGCACAGCTCATTCACGCAAAACCTACGCACGGATTTTGGGGCCAGTCCTGGTCGCCGACTAACTGAATACACTTGTTTGTTTTGTAGAACCCGCCGTCGACGAGCGTGCAATTTTCAGGCGGCGTTGACACTATCCGATTTTTAGTATCCACTTCTTAAACCGCCGACATACAGCTATCACCTGCCTTATGACGAACACACAGCCAACACAAATTTCAACAACAACGAATGAGTATGAAAACGTCACCGTTGAACAGTTTGAAGCCGACATTCGACCACTACATCGACCGGCTATCTTAAAGGGCCTTGTCAAAGATTGGCCAGCAGTAACTGCCGCATCACAGTCTACTGACGAACTCATCGCATATATCAAAACGTTTGAAAATGGCAAAGTGCAATGTACCTTGCTTGGACGGCCTGAAATCGAAGGAAAATTCTTCTATAACGCCAATATGGACGGTTTCAATTTCACAAAAGAAAATGAAACAATTAGCACCACACTTGATCGTTTGAAAAGCTACAGCACGCAAGACAATCCTCCTTCGGCTGTTGTGCAAGCCGTTATTCTTGGTGAAATTCTGCCTGGGTTTTCAGAACAAAACTCAATGCCACTGCTTGATCAATCTATCCGGGCCCAAGCGTGGATCGGCAACCGGCTCTCTGTGCGTACTCATTTTGATCTTTATGACAACATCGCCTGCCTGGTCGCTGGTAAACGTCGTTTTACTATGTTTCCACCGGATCAACTGGCCAATATATATTTAGGGCCTTATGAAATAACCCCTGGCGGTTCCCCCATCAGCATGGTTTCACTCGAGCATCCTGATTTAGAAAAATACCCGAAATTTGCTGACGCAATCGCGGCCGCAGAGTACGCCGACCTGGAACCGGGTGATGGAATTTACATTCCGTATGGATGGCTACATCACGTTAGATCATACGAAAAATTCAACATGCTGATAAATTATTGGTGGAATGATCAGTCCAGCCACATTAGCTCACCCTTTGGCGCTTTAATTCACGCCTTATTGGCAGTACGAGACTTACCAGAAGACCAAAACATTTTTTGGAAAAACATGTTCGACAACTTTGTTTTTAGAGTCAATGGAAACCCTATGGATCACCTGCCAGAAGAAAATCGAGGGGGATTTGACCATTTCAGCCCAGAACAAGGACGGCAACTAATCGCGAAATTGGCAAAATCAATTACACCATCCTAGTAGTCCAGCCGGCGACAAAGCGTCGGCAGTTAAATGCGTACCAGATAATAAAGAAATAGCAGACCGCTGGCACCAAAAAACTCACCTGAATATTCCATGCATCCGCAAAAACACCTTGAATTAATGGCACGATTGCCCCCCCCACTATTCCTAAACACAACAGACCTGAACCTTGACTTGTTCGAGTACCAAGACGGTCTATGCCCATAGTGAAAATGGTCGGAAACATGACGGAATTGAATAATCCAATCGCCAATACCGCCCACCTGGCTGCGCTGCCTTCGGTA
>CAZMRZ010000053.1:0-19697 GCA_964568835.1 uncultured Woeseiaceae bacterium
AGCACTTCAGCAGCTGATGAGCGATTTCCTGCAATCTATGGCGATCGGCAGCGCCGAGCGAGCAGCCGCAGCCGGCTCATTTGTATCGTCGGATTTCGATAAACCCGTCGTGTCTTTGTCGCACGGCGCATTTGACGTCATAGCAGAAATAAAAAACCGCTCTCCAGCCGAAGGTTTGCTTTCGAAAGGGTCCAGTTACCTTTCGAAAGGTAACTGGACCCTTAGTGCACGTGCTCGAGATTACTCGGCGGGCGGCGCCGCCGCGATTTCCGTGCTGACAGAACCCAGCCGCTTTGACGGCGACTTGAACCATCTCGAAGAAGTGGTTGGCGCGGTCCCCGACACGCCGGTTATGCGAAAAGACTTTCTGGTTGAGCCCGTGCAAATTCTCGAAGCGAGAAAATCCGGTGCGAGTGGCGTGCTGTTGATTACGACGATGTTGAGCGATGCGAAGCTGCGTGAAATGCTCGACTGCGCCTGGGAGCATGGACTGTTTGTTTTATTGGAGTCGTTTGATGAAGAGGATCTTCGTCGAACCTCCGTGCTATTGGAAAACTCCGCCGATCGCGACAAAGCCGATGACGGGCAGCTGCTTGTCGGCGTCAATACACGAAACCTGAGAACACTTGCGGTCGACCCCGACAGACTTATGAATCTGGCGCCTGCATTGCCAGCCGCGAAATGCGTCGCTGAAAGTGGCTTGTTGGTTCCCGAGGACGCGGCGCGAGTATCTGCGTGGGGTTATCGGATGGCGCTGGTCGGAACCGCCTTGATGCGAAGCGAAGATCCGACCGCGCTGATTAGCGCGATGCGCAATGCCGGGGCCGCATGAGTATCTTCGTGAAAATCTGCGGCCTCAGAAGCGAAGAGCACGTCAACGCGGCGATAGCGGCAGGCGCAGACGCGGTCGGTTTCGTGTTCGCCAAATCGGTTCGCGAAATATCGCCCGCTGAAGCGGCGGCCATCAGTACGAGCGTACCGCCACACGTTAAGCGCGTAGCTGTGATGTTGCATCCGGCCAACGACGAGTGGCAGGCGGTCCTGAAAACATTCTCGCCCGACGTTTTGCAGACCGATGTCGAGGACTTCGCATCACTCGATGTTCCGGATTCCGTGGAGCGCTGGCCCGTTTATCGCGAAGGACGTTCGGAGCCAGATACTCAGGCAACCTATGTTTTCGAAGGTGCAAAAAGTGGCCAGGGAGAAGCCGTCAACTGGTCGAGCGCAGCAAAAATTGCAAAGCGCGGACAAATGATACTGGCGGGTGGACTGGCGGCGCACAACGTGGCCGAAGCAATCACCACAGTGCGGCCATTTGGCGTCGACGTGTCAAGCGCTGTCGAAACCGTGCCGGGGCAGAAGGACATTGAATTGATCAACGAATTCGTTAGTGCAGCGAAGGCTGCGGAGAAAAACCTATGAGCAACCTGTTTGCTGCGGATAAAGCGCAGCAGCTTCTCGATGCGGCTATCAAAGGCGATATGCCCGATGAGCGTGGTCGATTTGGCCCGTTTGGTGGTCGCTATGTTCCGGAAACACTGGTTCCCGCATTTGATCGACTTGAAGCGGGCGTCAAAGAGCATCTTCATGACCCGGCATTTCAGGCCGAATTTCAGAAAGAATTGCGTGAGTGGGTTGGACGTCCTACGGCACTGACATTCGCACCGCAGCTGAGCAAGGCATGGGGCGCCGAGGTCTGGATCAAACGAGAAGACCTTGCACACACGGGCGCGCACAAAATTAACAACGCGATCGGTCAGGCGTTGCTTGCGAAGCGATTGGGTGCAAAACGGGTCATAGCTGAAACAGGTGCCGGACAGCACGGTGTCGCATCCGCGGCGGCGTGCGCGAGAGTCGGCCTGCCTTGTAGTGTCTTCATGGGCGCCGTCGATATGGAGCGCCAGGCACCGAATGTTGACCGCATTCGTCGTTTGGGCGCCGAAGTCATTGCTGTTGAGACCGGTGATAAGACACTGCGCGCTGCGATTGATGAGGCCATGCGCGAGTGGGTGACGGACCCGAACGGGATTTACTATCTGCTGGGTTCGGCGGTTGGCGCACATCCCTATCCCTACCTGGTTCGCGAATTACAGGCGGTAATTGGAAAAGAAGCTCGGCAACAGATGCTGGACCAGGCCGGCGCATTGCCCGACGTCGCGTTCGCCTGCGTTGGTGGTGGTTCGAACGCCATCGGTTTGTTCTATCCTCTGCTCGCCGACGATATTGAATTGATTGGCGTCGAAGCCGGTGGCATCGGTGATGGCCTGGGCGAAAACGCCGCGACGCTCGCGACGGGCACGCCCGGTGTACTGCAGGGCTCTTACACTATGATTCTGCAGGATGACGACGGGCAGGTGCAGGAGACGCAATCGATCTCCGCCGGTCTCGATTACTCGGGCGTGGGTCCCGAGCATGCGCTGCTGCAGGCGACTGGGCGCGTGAAGTATATTTCTGCGCGAGATGACGAGGCGCTCGAAGCACTCGAAGAACTGTGTGCGACCGAAGGCATACTCACGGCACTTGAAACGTCGCACGCTTTCGCCGCCGCGCGCGATTACGCGAAGCAGAATCCGGGTAGCCGAATTCTCATCGGCAACTCGGGTCGCGGTGATAAAGACATGCCGACCTTGACCCAATTTCCACCGAGGACGCGCTCATGAATGCACATGAGAGGTTGAGCGCAGCGATCAGTGCGGCGAAGGATAAGGGGCGACCAGCATTGGTTCCCTTCATTACGGCGGGCTATCCGGAACCGAAAGACTTTATTGCAACGCTTAAGGATGTCGCTTCGGTCGGGGATGTTGTCGAGTTGGGGATACCGTTCTCCGATCCGATGGCTGATGGCATGACGATTCAGCGCTCGAGTTTTGTCGCGCTACAGAAAGGTGTGAGCCTGAAGTGGATCTTCGATCAACTCGATTCAGCCCAGGGTGAGATCGACGCACCGCTGGTTATGATGTCTTATCTGAACCCCCTATTGGCGTTCGGATACGAAGCGCTTGCTGACAGAGCACTCGCCGCAGGCGTTTGTGGATTCATTGTTCCCGACCTTCCGTTTGAGGAAAGCGCTGATATTCGTGCCGCGCTTGAGGTGAAGGGTCTTGGGCTGATTCAGCTCGTCACACCGGCGACGCCAGACGATCGATTGAAAATGCTCTGTGAAGCATCGCGAGGTTTTGTTTATGCGGTCACGATTACAGGCATCACCGGTGGCGGCGCAGGCTTACCTGCGGATCTAACTGACTACCTCGGCAAAGTAGCGTCGTTCGCCGACATACCGGTTTGTGCCGGCTTTGGCATCCGCGCGCCAGAAGATGTCGCTGCAGTTGGCAAACACGCCTCAGGGGCGATTGTCGGGTCAGCGCTCGTGGAAGTTCTCGAGCGCAATGAAGATCCGAAACCTTTCCTCGAATCCTTACTCGGCTGAATCCGAAGGAGAGTGTCTTAGCGGATAATGTTAGGGCGCGGATACACCAGAACGATTTTCTACATTTCGTGATCATCACCTCGAAATTTCACTGATGTCGTACAATACACCTAATCTTCTAAACGTAGTCGAGGTACGGTGATGCGCAAGCTTTCTCTAACAGAATGGGCGCAGATTGGTGAGGTCGTCGGTATGGTGGCCGTCGTATTTTCGCTTCTGATGGTTGTCTATAGTATCAATCAAAACACAATTGCATTGCGGGGCTCAAATGCCAATCTGATTTTTGAGCGGCACGCCGAATTACAGGCCTTGTTCATCGCCGACGAGTCGCTATCAGCGATAGTCGTGAAGAAACGGAATAGTGCCGACGAGCTCACAGCGACTGAAGTGATTCGCTGGGAAAAATACACGCTAAATCTGCTGGATATCTGGGCTATGGCATACGAGCGCAATTTCGAAGACTTGTTGCCCGCTCATGAATGGACGGCATGGAATACGTACTTCGTATCCACATTTAGAGCTGGCGACGAAAAAATCAGCGAATCCAGATGGGATGACAACAAAGACGGTTACGGTGAGTCCTTCTGGAATCACGTCAACGACGCACTTTTCCAGCGCCTACGGCATGCCTCGGGCGAGTAACGAGGTGCCGGCAATCTCCGAGCGAAGAATTGCCGAGACTTTCTCCGGTTGCATCGGACGACTGATCAGGAAGCCCTGAACGAGGTCGCAGTTGCAGCTTTTCAGGAACTCCAGTTGCCGGACGGTTTCGACACCTTCGGCCGTGACTTCGATATCCAGGCCTTGCGCCATGGCGATCGCCGCTCGAACAATTCGCTGGTGACTGTTGTTGTCCTCGACATCCGAAATCAGTGTTTGATCGAGAACAAAGCTGTCGATGAAGCCACTGTCGATCGATTCGAAAGAGACGTCGCGCGTACCAAAATGATCCAGCGAGAGTCGAACCCCAAGTTTGCGAAGGGCGCGCATAGTCTCGTGCTCGGCCTCACGTTTTTGCATGACTTCGCCGTCGCAAATCTCGAGTTCGATACAACCAGGATCAAGCCCGGTGTCGGCCAGCGATTTTGCAACGACATCGACCAGTCGCTTATGCATCAACTGCTGTGGTGACAAATTAATGGCGATCGAGAGGTCGGGAAGCTCGAAGCGCCGCTGCCAGGCCGCGAGTTGGCGACAGGCGGTTCCGATGACCCACTCGCCAGCCGAGTGGATGAGGCCACTACTTTCGAGAATTGGCAGGAATCGGGCGGGCGGTAACAGGCCAAATCGCGGATGGTGCCAACGCAGCAGCGCCTCAAGACCGATCAGACGATTGCTCGTTAGGTCGATGCGCGGCTGGTAATGCAAAGCGAACTCGTTGCGAACCAGGGCATGTCGTAGTCCCCCCTCAAGCTCTTCGCGCTGCTCAAGCTTGGCGTTCAGAGCGCCGGAGTAATGCTGGAATCGTCCACCGCCGCGTTTCTTGGCTTCGAACATGGCAACGTCGGCTGCCTTGATGAGCTTCTCCGCGGTCGTGCCCGCGTCCGGAAACATCGCAATGCCAATACTGGGCGTTGCATAGACTTCGCTATTGCCGATTTCGTACTTCTCGGAAAGGACCAGCAGGAGTTTTTGAGCGGCCGCCGCCGCGTTTCCGGCTTCACCAAAGTCTTCAAGGCACACGACGAATTCGTCACCGCCCCAACGACCACTGAAATCGCCTACTCGAAGATTGCCCTGCAAGCGCTCCGCGACCTGACACAGCAGCGCGTCACCGATGTCGTGGCCAAGCGTGTCGTTGATTGACTTGAACCGGTCAAGGTCGATAAATAATGCGGCAAGCGGCGCGGTTTTTCTCTGGCTGCGGCCAATCGCGCGGGTAAGCTGTTCGGCGAAAAGAGTGCGGTTCGCCATACCGGTTAGTTCGTCGAATTGCGCGAGCTTTTCAAGCTCGGTCGTTCTGCGCCTCGACTCAGTGACATCGCGGAAAGTGATGACGCCACCAATCAGTTCGCGATTGCCATCGATCAGGCCCTGGCCGTTAATGCTCAGTGCGATGTCGGGCTGTTCAGGCGATCGGTATATGGCAATCTGCTCAGAGAACTTCTCGCCGGTCCTTGCGCGCATGAGCGGCAGGTCGGCGGAGTTGCGATAACTGTCACCGTTCTCGTCAACACAACAAAATGTCTGTTCCCACGTCGGATCAGGCTGCATCCGAGAACTAATGCCGAGCATGCTTCTGGCTGCCGGATTGATGTCGAGAACATGACCGGCACTATCGACGACGATCGCACCGTCGTTAATGCTGCTGAGAATGGAAAGAATGGAAACATCGGTGCCCGATAGTCTCGACTGCATGCGTCCACGCTTCACCGCGTGATCGAACACCGCCTCTTGCGTATCGACGTTGACGTCATCGACACATATATAGCCTTGTGCCCCCGCTCGTACCGCGGCGATACCGCGATGCTCGTGTTCCTTCTGTGTCAAAGCGACAACAGGATAAGGTGCCAGACTCGCGATGAGGTCGGTCAGCGACTTCCCGGACTGCGCGATCATGGGTCCAGCCTCAAGCAGGACGAGATCAACAATATAGGACGCATCTTCGGGGAGCTCGAGCTCGGCGGATCGAGTGAGGTAAGTACAACAGGGTAGGGTTTCCAGCTCACCGAGATAATCTGCGGCAAACTCCCCACGTCCGAAATAAAGAATTGAATGTCCGGACATTAGTTTTCCGTAACCCGTACAGCGACTGTCTTCCCCATGGGGGGGAATCATATGTAAAGACAGGCGCTTACGCCACCTTTGCCCGTCAAAAGCCCCGGACGGCGCGCCACAGCGGCGCAAATTCAAACCAATTTGGGTCGCTGCGCATCCAAATAACACTAGATAAGGAGAAATACGCTTTGGCAGCTCTTTTGACCGCGGTACGCAACGACTATAGTCAGGCAATGGCTACCGCAGATACAGATGCATATGCAGACGAAAGGGCGCTTATTAAGCGGGCGCAACGCTCGGATGCGCAAGCATTCGAGGCGCTGTACCGACTCCATATCGACAGGGTTTACGGTATTTGCCTGAGAATGACGGGAAATGTCAGTGAAGCGGAAGATTGTGCTCAGGAGGCGTTTATTCAGGCCTGGAACAAAATGCAGAAGTTTCGAGGTGACAGCGCGTTTTCAACCTGGCTTCACCGAATCGCGGTTAACTCGGTGTTGGGTCGAATGCGAAAGTCGAAACGAGAGCAAGATCGGATAATGGCGGTCGCGGATACGACAATACCGACGTTCGTGACGGGCGACACCGGCGAACTGAGGGACGTTTCAGAGGCCGTGGATAGACTGCCGGAAGGTGCACGAAATGTTTTTATACTGCATGCGGTTTATGGGTACACCCACGATGAAACCGGCGACATGCTGGGAATCGCAACAGGCACAAGCAAAGCACAGCTGCATCGCGCGAAACGTTTGTTGGCGCAGCAGTTGAAGCAACAAGGATTTGAGGCATGAACGACGAAAAACTTATGAAGGCGGCAGCTCAGCTGTCCACGGAGATCACTCCGGAGCGCGACCTCTGGCCCGGTATTGCCGAGGTGATCGCAGAGCCGGCTCCGAGACGTTGGACACCCATGCTGGCGCAAGCGGCGGCTGTCGTATTGCTGGTCGGTGCATCGTCGGCCGTCACTTACATGACAATGAAGAATAGTCAATCGGCGCCGATGATTGCGTCGCCGGATATGATCTTCGAGCAGGCGTCATTCGGTAATCGATATAACCTGGGCCCAGGGTTTCAGGATGCACGAAATGCGCTGGCGGCGGATCTCGATGTCGAGCTGAAACGTTTACCAGCAAAATCGCGAGAGAACGTTGAAGAGAACCTCACAATAATTCACGCGGCGATAAATGAAATGAATACTGCACTGGAAGCCGACCCGGAAAACACGGCATTGCAGCAACGCCTCCTTAGCACGTATCGCGAAGAGCTTGCGTTGCTGCGTCGCGTTAGCGGCTTGACCCGAAACATAATGTTGAGAAACGACATCTAGCCGGCGATTGCCGATGGATGAATAGGTGAAAATATGAAGAAGACAATTATTGTGACAAGTCTGGCCTGCCTGTTAACCGCAACTGCGTTTGCGGAAGAGGTTGATCGAACGATTGATGCGTCCTCCGACGGACATGTCGACGTTTCCAATATATCGGGGTCTGTAACCGTACATGGATGGACACGCGATTCGGTCGAAGTGACGGGCACCCTGGGACGCAACGTTGAAGAACTTATTCTCGAACGCGATGGTGACAAAGTGCTGATAAAGGTCAAAGTGCCAAGACGAGGTGGTCGCGGTATCGAAAGCGATTTGCGAATCAGCGTACCGCAAAACAGCTCACTGGATGTTGGGGCCGTCAGCGCTGATATCGACGTTTCCGACATTACTGGTGAGCAAAGCCTGCACACGGTAAGCGGTGATGTGACAAGCGAGTATGCCGGGGCGGACATGACTGCAGAGTCGGTTAGCGGTGACGTTGAGATTTCTGGCAATAACGCCGATGGAGAGGTCAGTGCCAGTACGGTATCCGGAGACGTCACCTTGTTTCGCGTCTCGGGCAAGGTTGAGGCCGAATCGGTTAGTGGCGACGTCATTGTTGACGAAGGGTCATTCGAGCGGGCCGAGCTTGGCACCGTGAATGGCGAAGTCATTTTTCAGGGTGAATTGCGAGACGATGGCAGGTTGTCGGTTGAGACTATTAACGGCAGTGTCGAGATCGACTTCGTCGGCGACGTCTCGGCAAGATTCAGTGTTGACACGTTTAACGGTGGAATCAATAACTGTTTCGGACCGAAAGCGGAGCGCACGAGCAAGTATGCGCCAGGCTGGGAGCTCGAATTCTCGACAGGTGATGGCAGCGGCCGGGTTGATGTTTCGACTATGAATGGCCGGGTGAGTATCTGTAAGAAGTAGAACCACCGACCACCCATAAAATGATTAGCCGGATTGCTTGTGCAGTCCGGCTTTTTTGTGTCTGATTTTGATACCCTAGGCTGCTAACAAGTGAGGTGTTCTGATGGGTCGCGTAGTCAAGATTTTGCTCTGGTTGGTCGGTGGTTTTGTCACCGTATTCGTATTGGCGGCGGTCGCGCTGTACTTCTTTTTCGATCCGAACGATTTTCGGGAAGAAATCTCAAGTACCGTAAAGAACCAGACAGGTCGTGATCTGACGATCGAGGGCGACATATCGCTGGATATTTTCCCCTGGCTCGCGGTTGAGGTCGGTAGTGCGACGCTCGGCAATGCGCCGGGCTTCGGTGACGCGCCGATGGCAGGTTTCGACCGGGCCAGCTTCAGTGTCCGCCTTTTGCCCGCCATTCTTCATCAGGAAGTCGTCGTTGGTGCCGCCGATATTGAGGGGCTGAGCCTGAACCTGACGGTTAACGCTCATGGCATCAGCAATTGGTCGGATCTGGTTTCGGAAGACACTGACAATGACTCCGACTCGCCGTCTGAGGATCCGGCCGATTCGAGTGCAGGCATCGACATCAATTCGATCAAGATTGTCGATGCGACGATCCGCTATGTTGATGAAGAGGTGGGTGACACCCTGCTGGTCAGCGGCCTGAATCTCAGCCTCGGTCGTTTGCGAGGTGACGGAACCGCAGTTCCGGTTGGCGCAGAACTCAATATCGACATGCAGCCCGCCGATGTCGGCGGGATGTTCGAATTCGAATCGGTCATCGCCTATGACGCGGAAAGCGGCTTACTGGAGATTGACGGCGTTTCGGTAGACGGGACGATAGAAGGACTCGTATCGATTCCAACAAAACTGAAACTCAAGACGGACGGCATCGAAGTCTCTACCCGTGACTCGCAAGTCACGTTGCAGGCCATCGATCTTTCGGTACTCGACATACATATGGTCGCGGACGTGCAGCCATTTTCATATGAAAACGAGGTTTCGCCGAAGGCCGTTGTCGCGATTGACGCATTTTCACCCAAGTCGCTGATGCACCTCTTCGAAGTGGAAGTGCCGGAAACGGCGGACCCTTCGGCGCTGAGTCGCCTCGCTGTCGACGCGACGGTCGGAATGACGGCCGCAGCGATCGAGCTCACCGCCGTCAGCATCAAACTGGACGACACGACATTCACCGGAGCGTTATCCGTTCCGAGCAAGGCGACGGGCTCTTATCAGTTCGAGCTCGTCGGCGATTCGATTGATCTGGCGCGCTATATGGAAGCGCCGAGCGAAGGCGACAGTGTGGCCGACGCGGAGGTTGCGCCGATAGAGATTCCGGTTGACCTCATCAAGCCGCTCAATGCTCGCGGGAAGCTAAAGTTGGCCAGTGCGTCAATGGGCAACATCGTTTTCGAAAACATCGAAGTTGGTGTGAATTCCAGTAAAGGCCGAATGCGAATTTTCCCAATCTCGTCAGAATTCTTTGGTGGCGGGTATACAGGCGACGTCCGAATCAACGTGTCTGGCGCATCGCCAGCGTTGTCGATGAACGAAAAAATCACGGGCGTTGACTTAGCCCAGCTTGCCAAGGCGATGTTCGATCAGGAAAACGTGACTGGGTCGATCGAAGGTTCGTTTGTTCTGGCGGGCAAGGGCTCAGACATGGCGGCAATCCAACGCAACCTTGCGGGTGACCTGTCGATGGAGCTCACTGATGGTTCCTACACCGGAACGGATATCTGGTACGAAATTCGCCGGGCGCGGGCGCTTCTGAAAGGAGAGGCGCCACCGGAAGCCGTGTTGCCCGCACAGACAAAATTCAGCACCGTCCGTATGACCGGCGTTGTGACTGACGGAATTATGCGAAGCGACGACCTGTTCGCCGAGCTGCCGTTTATGCAATTGACAGGGGGTGGGCTGGTTGACATCCCGGCGGGCACCGTCGATTACAGCTTGTCAGCAAGGATTCTCGAGCGCCCCGAGTTCCTTCAAGACGCGTCACCTGAGGAGCTGGACGAATATACGGAGGCGGTGATTCCCCTGAAAATTGAAGGGCCGCTCACGTCGCCCAGCGTTTCCCCGGACCTGGAAAAGCTCCTGCAGAACCGGGTCGAAGACGAAATCAAGGACCAACTCAAGGACAAATTGAAGGGCCTGTTCGATTGAGAGTTTGCCGTTGGTGTCTCTTCTCGCTCGCCGTTTTGATGGCGCCGTGTGCGCAGTCGGCAGAGATCCTGAGCATCCACGTCGACAGTGAAGACGGCAACTACACGATGACGTCAGAGGTCTGGTTCGATGCGAACGTCGAACAGATTTATGAGGTTTACCGTCACTGGAATTACGCGACACAGTTTTCGAGTGCGATCGTCGAGGCGCATGACGTCGACAACGACGAGCTGGGTCGCCCGCAGTTTTATATACGCTACAAGGGCTGCGTACTGTTTTTCTGCCAGTCATTCGAACGCCACGGCTACCTCGAGGTCGAGAAGAACATAGCGGTTCGTGCGTTCGCTGACCCCTTGCGAAGTGACTTTCATATGAGCAACGAAAGTTGGCGGTTCATAACCCAGGGCGGCGGGACGATGGTTACCTATGACCTGTCCATGCGCCCCAAGTTCTGGATTCCACCCGGTATTGGCCCCTACCTCATCAAGCGCAAATTGAAGAGGAAGGGTGGTCAGGCAGTGGACCGAATCGAATTGATCGCCCAGGGCATTGGCAATGAGTGATTTTGCGTCGCGTCTGCTCGCATGGTTCGACGAGCAGGGTCGGAAGGATCTGCCATGGCAGCAGAACACGACGCCCTACCGGGTGTGGGTGTCCGAGATCATGCTGCAGCAAACTCAGGTACAGACGGTGATCCCGTTCTTTAAGCGCTTCATGGACAGTTTTCCGGACATCGCGGCTTTGGCCGCGGCTGAGCAGGATGAAGTGCTGTCACATTGGTCAGGACTTGGGTACTACGCTCGCGCACGTAATCTGCACAAAGCGGCGCAGACCCTACGCGATGAGTACGACGGTCGTTTCCCCGAGTTGATTGACGACGTGCTTACCCTGTCCGGTATCGGTCGATCGACGGCAGGCGCGATTCTCTCAATATCGAAAGGCCAAAGGCACGCGATACTCGACGGCAATGTGAAGCGCGTCCTCGCGCGTCACGACGCGATCGCGGGATGGCCCGGAAAAACCGCCGTTGCGAATAAACTTTGGCAGATAGCCGAACGACATACACCAGAACCGAGAGTTGCTGACTATACGCAGGCAATCATGGATCTTGGCGCGACACTTTGTACGCGCAGTAAGCCTGCCTGCGGCAAATGCCCCGTGCGCGATGATTGTTCCGCGTTACAACTCGAAGCCGTTGCTGATTATCCGGGCCGGAAGCCGAAGGCGGTAAAGCCTCTGCGAAGCACAACGATGATCCTGGCGAAGGCCAACGGGCAGATCTACCTTGAGCGTCGACCGGAGGCTGGCATTTGGGGCGGTCTCTGGAGCTTGCCCGAGCTCGGCGAGCAGTCGATTTTAGACTGGTGTAACGAGGTGCTCGGGAGCACCGCAACCGAAACGGTTTCATGGGATGTGTTGCGACACAGCTTCAGTCACTACGACCTCGATATTCAGCCGATTGTCGTGCGCGTCGAGTCGGACGCGGGTAAAGTAGCCGACGCTGATGCCAGAACCTGGCACAGGCTTGATGATGCGCCGCCCGGTGGTATGGCAGCGCCCGTCAAGAAGCTCATTGACCAATTGAAGAAGAGAGAAGATGTCGCGCACAATTAACTGCGTCGTGTTGGGCAAGGAGGCCGAAGGCCTCGATTATTCACCGTATCCCGGAGACTTGGGCCAACGCGTCTACGACAATGTGTCGAAAGAGGCCTGGCAGCGCTGGTTAGGCCATCAGACGATGCTGATCAACGAGTACAGGTTAACGCCCATCGAACCGGAAGCCCGAACGTTTTTAGAAACGGAGATGGAAAAATTCTTCTTTGGCGAAGGTTCATCTGCGCCGAAAGAATTCGTCCCGCCAGACCCTTCTTGATTATTACAACTATCCGCGTGTGAGGAACTGCACGCTGAAGAGTTGATCAGCGTCAGTCCAGACTTTTTCGACCGTAAAATCGGCATCGTTTGCCATGGTGGCGAATCCGTCAAGAGTGTACTTGTGTGAATACTCCGTCAGTATCGCCTCGCCGTCCGCTATGTTGAACGCGGTGTCTCCGACCTCAAACGTCTGGTTCGCCTGGCTGATGAGTTCGATGACGACTCTGCCCTTGTCCTTGTCGTAATTAGCGCTGTGTTCGAATTCTTTGACGTCGAAGTTTGCCTCATAGCTTCTGTTCAGGTGTGTCAGCATATTGAGGTTGAACTCGGCTGTAACACCGGCCGAATCGTTATAAGCGTCCTCGATTAGCCGGGAGTCTTTCTGCAGGTCGACACCGATGAGCAAGGCGCCGTTTTTTCCGGCCTCATGATGCATCACGCGTAATAATTCCATTGCTGCGTCATGTTCGAAATTGCCGATAGTCGATCCCGGGAAATACACAACGTTACGCACGGGCATGACTGTCGGAGTGGGCAGGTCAAATTGTTTGGTGAAATCGGCGACGACCGGCAATACGTCAACGTGCGGAAACTCACCGCGAATCTCGTCGGCGGATACGTGCAGGTGTTCTTCCGAAATATCCACGGGCACATAGGCGGCGAGTTCCGAAAGATGCTCCAGGAGCACCCGCGTTTTGAGGCTGGACCCGCTTCCGAACTCGATCAAGCTGGCCTGTTTGCCAACCATCGTGACAATGTCTTCGATGTTATCGCGCATGATGCGAAGTTCGGTATTGGTCAGGTAGTACTCGGGCAGTTGCGTGATTTGGTCGAACAGCTGTGAGCCGCGCTCGTCATAGAAATACTTCGGCGATATCTGCTTTTGCTTCGCTGAAAGACCTTCCACGATTTCCAGAATTTCTGAATTGCTAGCGGCCATGCTCATCCTTTGCGAGTCGTATTCCCAGGAACTGCCAACGGGCATCCGGGTAGAAGAAACTTCGATAACTTGCTCGCATATGGTCGCGCGCCGTGACGCATGAGCCACCCCGCACGGTTATCTGGTTGCACATAAATTTTCCATTGTATTCACCGAGCGAACCTTCCAGCGGCCTGAAGCCAGGATAGGGTGCGTAGGAGGACGACGTCCACTCCCAAACATCACCAAAGAACTGTGGTCCGGGCGAAGCGATTGGGTGCCAGTGATTTGACTCCAAAAGGTTGCCACCGACCGCATGCTTTTCTGCCGCGACTTCCCACTCGAACTCCGTCGGAAGTCGGGCTCCGGCCCAGCGCGCGTAGGCGTCGGCTTCGTAGTAGCTGACATGACAAACGGGTGCATTGTCATCAATGGCTCTGTCACCACCCAGCGTGAACTCGGTTTCCAGCGCTTCATCCCAGTACAAAGGACGTCGCCAGCCACGTTCGTTTATGGTCGCCCAGCCGTCCGACAGCCAAAGCTCGTTGTTGTCGTAAGCCCCATCGCGAATGAATTCGCGGAACTCACCATTGCTGACCAGGCGATCGCCGATGCGGTGAGCCTGCAGCAAGCTGTCGTGCCTGGGCGTTTCGTTATCAAACGTAAACTCTTGCTCGCTTGCGCCGATCGGATGGATGCCCGCTTCGCCTTCACTGAATGAATAGTTGCGCGGCTCAATCGACTCGACCACATCAAGCGTATGGGACACGGCGGGTCGTATCGGATTGCAGGAAAACACGTGCTTGATATCGGTAAGCAACAGTTCCTGATGCTGCTGTTCGTGGTTCAGACCGAGCACGATGACGCTCATCATTTCCCGATCGACCGAATCGGTCTGCAGCAGTTGCTGCATGGCGGCATCAACATAGGAGCGGTAGTCGAGCACCTGCGCAAGCGTCGGTCGCGATAACAGTCCGCGCTTTGGCCGCGAGTGCATTTGCCCGGCCGAGTAGTAATAGGAGTTGAACAGGAAATGATACTGGTCATCGAAGCGTGTGTAGTTTTTCGAGTAGATTTCAAGGACGAAATGCTCGAAGAACCACGTCACATGCGCCAGGTGCCACTTCGTAGGACTAACGTCGGGCATGGTCTGTACGACGGTGTCCTCGGGCTGTAAGTCGGAGATCAGCTTCAACGTCCACGCGCGGACCTCGCGGAAGCGATCAGATAAAAGGGTGGCAGGTGCGGTGTCAGCAGATAACATGATTTAGTTCAGTGGTAACTCTGTCTTCTTTTGTACGGTCCGAATTGTAACGCTCGAATTGACCCGGGCAACGCCCGGCAATCGAGTCAATGAATCACGGTGTAGTCGCTCGAAATCGGCCATGTCTGATACTACGACACGTAAAAGGTAATCGAATTCACCGGTCATGAGGTAGCACTCCATGACCTCGGGAATATTTCTTACAGCTTCCTCGAAAGCGGCCAGTTCGCTCTCCTCTTCACGTTGCAGCCCAATGTGCACAAAGACACTGCCCGGCAATCCCACATTTTTCTGGCTGACAAGAGCAACGTAGCGATCAATCATTCCCGACTCCTCCAGCGCACGCACGCGCCGCAAGCAGGCGGACTCAGACAAGCTGACCGAGTTTGCGAGCTGTTTATTACTGATTCGACCGTCCCTTTGCAGGGCATCCAGAATCATTCTGTCGTATCTGTCCAACGTCATGGCATAAAGTTGTGCAAAAAGTGGATTATGAGACAGAAGATGCCACATATAGTCGATATTGTCAGCCATTTCGCAAGCCGATGCCGGTCTCGCTCGCGTATTGTTGCGTCAGAAACTGATTGCATTCTGTTGGGAGAGAGATGATGAAGATTGGTGTTCCTAAAGAGATCAAGACCCTTGAGTTCCGCGTAGGCATGACGCCGGCCGGTGTTCACGAGGTCGTTACAGACGGACATGAAGTCATCGTCGAAACGAATGCCGGATCCGGTATTGGCGTGACAGACGCCGACTACGAGGCGGCCGGAGCCACGGTTGTTGCAACGCCGGAAGAAGTCTTCGCTGCGGCGGATATGGTCATCAAAGTCAAAGAGCCGCAATTGCACGAGTGCGCGATGTTACGCCCCGGCCAGGTGCTCTTTACCTACCTTCATCTTGCCGCAGACGCCGCGCAAGCCGAGGCTCTCGTCAAGTCCGGCGCTACCGCCATCGCTTATGAAACTGTCACAGCCGATGACCACTCTCTGCCACTTTTGACACCGATGTCCGAAGTTGCCGGTCGCCTTTCTATTCAGGCCGGTGCTTTTGCATTGCAGAAGGCTAACGGTGGGTGTGGCAAATTGCTCGGCGGCGTTCCTGGCGTGCTGCCCGCAAACGTACTGGTTATCGGCGGTGGCGTGTCGGGCGCGAATGCGGCTGATATGGCCGTTGGCCTTGGCGCTAACGTCACGATTCTCGATCGCTCGCTGCCTCGTCTTCGCGAACTTGATGACATCTGGGGCGGTCGCGTGCACACGGTTTACTCGACGAAACACGCGATTGATGAGCTGGCCCCGCAGGCGGACCTTATTATTGGTGCAGTCCTGATCGCGGGCGCAGCCGCGCCGAAACTCGTCTCTGCACAAAATGTGAAAGACATGCAGGCGGGTTCTGTGATGGTTGATATTTCCATCGATCAGGGAGGCTGCTTTGAAACGAGTAAGCCAACTTCTCACGCGGAACCGACCTACGTCGTGGATGACGTTGTGCACTACTGTGTGACCAACATGCCGGGCGCTGTGCCTCAAACCAGTACCTACGCTTTGACGAACGCAACGCTGCCATTCGTGAAATCGCTGGCGAATCTCGGCTGGAAAGAAGCACTCACACGCGACCCTCATCTTGCGAACGGACTCAATGTTCACGCAGGACACGTGAATCACGAGGCTGTCGCACATGATCTGGGCTACGATTACTTGTCGGCAACGGACGCTCTGAAGGCAGCCTGACCCCCTGTTAAGCCCCCTCAGGGTTAAGCGTTTTTGAGTATTGACGCCAACATGCGGCGGTTCAATTAGCTTGTTGGCGGGGGGCTGTGGCATCCTCCTTTTCATGAGCAGCAGAAAGCCAAACGGGACCGCACACGATGCGAGCGCCATATCGATTCGACACGTTATCGAGACGGGGGACCTGGGCCGAATCGTCGCACTGCATGGCGTTGAATATGACAAAGTCGAAGGGTTTGGGCTTAAGTTCGAGGCCTACGTCGCGAAGACAATTGCCGAGTACGTGCTGGACAACCAATCTCGCGGAAGAATCTGGTTAGCCGAGAACGGCGGTCGCCTCGTGGGTTGTGCCGCGATCGCCGAACGTGACGGTGATGCCGGACAGCTGCGGTGGGTTCTCGTCGACTCGTCATCACGTGGCGCCGGCCTTGGCAGGCGACTCGTGGAAACGGCGCTTAAGTATTGTAAGGACCGCAGCTTTGCCCGAGTCTACCTGGAAACCACGGTCGGATTACCCGAATCCATGGCGCTGTATGACGAGCTGGGATTCGAAATAATATCCAAAGACGTTGCTGATATGTGGGATGGGCCTGGTGATTTGATCACGATGGAGCTGCATTTGACCTAGCTTTTTTTGCTCGAACGCAATGAGATAAGGGCGCTCCGCAGTGTCAATGGGCGCGCGCGCGTTGCGGGCGGGCATTATCGGGACGTAGTTGATATGATGGACCGCTATATGTAGTTGTAACCATATCAATCGCTTGGCACACAGCCAGCACTTTAGTAATCGAAATTTCCGGGGGAAATTCAATGAACATCAAAAAAATCACTCTTGTGCCCATCGCATGCGCATTAGGCCTCGGCTTGTCAGCGCAGTCGTTGGCGCAGGCTGAACTGGATGAAGTCGTAGTCACAGCGTCGAAACGAGAGGCCGGGCTGCAGGAGGTTCCTATGAGTATCTCCGCAATATCCGGCGATGCTCTGGACCGCGCTGGTATCGCGGACTTTACGGACATAGCGACGTCAGTACCTTCTGTTTCGTTTCGCTCAGCAGGCCCGGGCAGGACCAAACTGAATATCCGCGGTATTTCTGCGGCAACAGGTGTAGCGCCGACGGTCAGCTTCTACCTCGACGAAATGCCGGTACAAACGATCTCATCCGGCTCAACAACCTCTTTCGCACAGACCATTATTGATCCAAAAATGTTTGATCTGGAACGCGTCGAAGTGCTTCGAGGACCGCAAGGCACGCTTTACGGTTCAAGCTCGATGGGTGGCACGATTCGCCTGATCACGCGACAGCCAGTACTTGGCGAATCTGAGTACAGCGTCGGCACAGAGATTTCTTCGACCACAGGTGGGGGCACCAACTTCAGGGTCAACGGTATGGTAAACGCCCCACTGTCGGATACTGTGGCATTACGGGTAGTAGCGTCGCACACCGATAATGATGGCTACTTTGATCGCGTCGCCAGTGGCGCGGGCACTGCGCCAGCCGGACAATTGTTTGCATCCAATGTAAATACCGAGGAGACGACGTCGGTACGCGCGGCGTTGCGGTGGCAGATCAGCGACGCCGCGTATCTCCAGCCTTCTGTCTTTACACAGACGACGGATATGGATGGTAAACCCAACTTTGACGGGCCCGTATCCGAATCAATTCAGTTTGCTCCGTATGATTCGCCAGAGCCGTTCGATGATGAATTCACGATGGCAAACCTGACCTATAGTCACGATTTTGAGGCTGTGTCCCTGCTTGTCAGCCTTTCCAAGATCGATCGCGAATTGAGAAATCTCGAGGACATTACCGATGTTGGTGCTTTATTCGGCACCCCTAACGCACTTCTGGGCTCGGCGTACTCGAATGAATTTGTCGAACTGGACGATGAGACCATTGAGGTGCGCCTGGCATCCAGCTCGGATTCTGCCTGGCAGTGGTTGGTCGGCTTTTACGACAAGGATTCGACGGCAGATGCCGGCTATCGTATGGACGAGGGCTGGGGCGCGTTGTTTAATAATGGTTTGGCCAACACACAGAAACTGCAGGAATATGAAGAAACCGCCTTCTTCGGTGAGCTAACCTACAACTTCAATGAAAGCTTCAGCATTACGGCGGGTTTGAGGAGTCTCGATTACGACTTCCACTCGAAAGAGGAAAACTGGGGAGGGGTTTTCTCGGGTGACAGCGATCGTACGGGGGCCAACGTGCGCGATGAAGTCCTCAGCGACAATGACACCAATGAAAAAATAACGCTGACCTACCGATTTGGCGATGATGATCAGATCTATATTTCGGGCGCTAACGGCTCACGTCCCGGTGGTATTAATCGCGTGATTCCGCGCAGTACCGATCCGCTAGAGCCTATCGGCTTTGCTTGTAATAATGATCTGATAGCTCTGGGTATCGACGAACCCGGCGCATACGTTGGCGACGAAGTGGAGAGTATCGAAGTTGGCTTGAAAATGATGTTCGACAATTCGGTTCGTCTCAATACTTCACTGTACAACGTGACCTGGGACAACATTCAGCAATTAGTTTTGACGAGCGGAACCTGCGGCAACAACTTCACCGGAAATATTGGCGAAGCCAGCAGCACAGGTTTGGAGATGGAGCTCACGGCAGCAGTTAGTGACAACGTCACGATCAGCGCCGGCCTTGGCTACGTTGATGCGCAATTCGAGGAAACTGTTCTGTCTCCCGATGGCGTCGCGATTGTCGAGAAGGGAGATCTTCTGGCTGACGTTCCCGAACTTACCTTGAACCTGTCGATCGATTACACCATTCCAGCAGATAGCGGCGAATACTTCCTGTTGGGCAGCATGAACTTTGTGGATGAAACGCTTGAGGTGCCAGGACTAAGCACTGATAACCTTAATAGTAACGGCATAGACTCCGGAAACGTTCGCTCGGACTACACGATATTTGATCTGCGTGCCGGCTTTATCAGCGAAAACGGTTGGGAGCTGTCATTATTCATCGACAACGCAACTGACGAAGAAGCGGTATATGGCTACAACGATGCGATCGCCTTCGCTTTTCCCGGCTCGGATCCGACGGTTCGTAACCGGCCGAGAACCATAGGACTATCAGGTTTGTGGAGGTTCGATTGATCGGCTGTAAGATCGGCTAAAGGTACAGAAGGCCCTCCTTGCGAGGGCCTTTTTTTGTCTCGTGTCGGAATAAACAGGGCATCGCAGCGGAAACTACCCGTTACCGACAGTTTAGCCTTGACTCAGCCCGTCCCGGTCGGTCTAATACTCGGCTCTTTGGGGCCGCCAGTGCCCCTTGTAGGAGCCCGTCTTACGGGCGACCGAAATGGCCAGGTAGCTCAGTTGGTAGAGCAGCGGACTGAAAATCCGCGTGTCGGTG
>CAZMRZ010000054.1:0-13589 GCA_964568835.1 uncultured Woeseiaceae bacterium
GATTTGTACGAAGCAGCGGATGAAATCGGCGGCCAGCTAAACATGGCCAAGGTCATTCCCGGCAAAGAAGAATTTCACGAGATGCTCAACTATTTCAAACGACAGATTGAGCTCAAGGGCGTGAATGTGCATTTGAACACTCGCGTCAATGCCGACGATCTTGCCGCTAAAGAATACGACGGCGTCATCATCGCCACAGGCGTGACACCGCGAGACACGAAAATCGAAGGACAGGATCACCCGAAGGTGCTCAGCTACATAGATGTGCTTCGCACTCGTGCTCCAGTCGGCGAACGCGTCGCCATTATTGGTGCCGGCGGTATCGGCTTCGACGTTGCAGAGTTTCTGCTACAGGGCGGACACTCCCCGACCCTCGATCTCGACGAATGGTTAGCCGAATGGGGGGTCGTTGATCCGTCCGAAGCCCGAGGTGGCATTTCACTGCACCGAAAGCCGCCGGAGCCGAGCCGGGAAATCACACTGCTGCAGCGCAAAGCCGGAAAACACGGTGCCAAACTGGGCAAAACCACCGGCTGGATACACCGTGCCGTGTTGAAGATGAACAACGTGCAGATGATCGGCGACGTCAACTACGAACGTATTGGCGACGAAGGACTGTTGATCAGCTACAGCGACAAACGTGAAAACCCGACCTGGATCGATGTCGACAACATCGTGATGTGCGCCGGACAAGTTCCAATGCGAGAGTTAGAGGAACCCCTGCAAGCCGCCGGCATCAAAACGCACATCATCGGCGGCGCTGATGTTGCGACAGAACTTGATGCCAAGCGTGCTATTGATCAGGGCAGTCGGCTGGCGGCGCGAATCTGAATAAGAGGTAATCGATCATGCGACACAAAGGAAAAATCTCGTCCTGGAAAGCTAAAAAGGGTTTCGGCTTCATTGCCTCTGCCGATGGCGGCCACAAAGTATTCATTCATATCAGTGCCTTCAAGAATCGTAGTCACCGCCCCGACATTGGCGAGGCGGTTACCTATTCGATCAGCAAAGATGCTCAAGGACGGACTCAAGCCGTTAACGCGACGCTGGCCGGAGACAAGCTTCCGACGATGTCGGCAGAAAAGCCGGGCCGGGCAGCCGTCGTTTTCGCGTGGCTATTCCTAATGGTTGTCGGCATTTCATTTTTCGTTGCCGATTTGCCTTTCATTGTCCTCGGCGCATACCTGTTTTTCAGCACTTTCACTTTCCTGGCTTACGCCATCGACAAGTCCGCAGCCCAGGCAGGCCGCTGGCGCATCAGCGAAAAATCCCTGCAACTATTAGCGCTGGTGGGAGGATGGCCTGGGGCGTTGCTCGCCCAGCATTCCCTTAGACACAAATCGAAAAAAGGGTCCTTCCGGATCGTCCTTTGGACTGCCGTTTTGCTGAATTGCGCTGGATTCGCGTGGTTGCATACAGCCGCGGGTCGCGCTTTGCTGGATCGACTGCTCTAAAGCGATCGAAAGCGCAGACACGAGGTCCTGCTGCATCACAACACACGTCATCTGAGTCAAATTGAGTGACACGACCAGCGCATAGGCTCGGCTTTTCTTGGTATTATCGGTCCGAATGAACGGATACTTCGAAGAACTAAAGCGCCGGAAAGTCGTGCGTGTTTGCGTCGCCTACCTCATCGGCTCATGGCTACTGCTGCAGGTTGCGGACGCGACATTCCAACCGCTGAATTTGCCTGAGTGGTCGACCACACTGGTGTTGTGGTTACTCATACTGGGTTTTCCGGTCGCCTTGTTCCTCGCATGGGCCCTGGAAATTACTTCCGGTGGAATCCGCCGTACCAGGAAGCTGCAGACCCCGGCCCTGAAGGCCAAGAGCAAAGATGCTTCGCAGCTGGAGCCCGCGATAGCCGTACTGCCATTCGCGGATATGAGTCCGGAAAAAGATCAGGACCACTTTTGCGAAGGAATGGCCGAAGAAGTCATCAACTCATTGACTCGGATAAAAGGCGTACAGGTTGCGTCACGTACTTCATCCTTTCAGTTTAAAGATACAACACTTGATCTCCGCTCCATTGGCAATCAGTTGAATGTCGATACAGTCCTCGAAGGTAGCGTACGCAAGGCTGGCAAACATCTGCGCGTAACCGCTCAGCTCATCAATGTTGCAGACGATTACCACATCTGGTCTGAGGGGTTCGATCGCAAACTCAAGGATGTTTTCGGCATTCAGAAAGAGATCGCGGAGAACGTTGCCAAGGCATTTCAGCTTTCGCTGAACCCGGATACGGAAAAAGCAATCGAGCAACAACACACGCAAAATATTGAAGCCTATGAGTTTTATTTGCGTGGCCGGCGCCACTTTTATCAGTTCAATGATCAGGCATGGAAACGGGCACGCGAAGATTTTTCCCATGCTATCGATCTTGATCCCGACTACGCTCTCGCTTATGCCGGACTAGCGGATTGTTTTTCGTTTATCTACCAGTACGCGGACAGCGCCGTTTCCATTCGTCTGCAGGCGGAAACCAATAGCCGCATGGCCCTGCAACTGGCACCTGACATGGCGCAGGTTCACGCCTCGCGCGGACTTGCATTATCCTACGGACCACGACAAGAAGAGGCACAGAAAGCGTTTGAGCGCGCGGCGGAACTGGACCCCAGTCTCTTCGACGCCTACTACTTCCACGGTCGCCACGCATTCTCGAAAGGCAAATTAGAATCTGCCGCACAATTGTTCGAGAAGGCAACTGAAGTGCGCCCCGACGACTACCAGGCACTCGCACTGCTCGCTCAGGTTTACCGCGGATTGGGTCAGGACGACAAACGCGACGAAGCCCGCCGGCGCACACTTCAGGTCATCGAAAAACGCATTGAGACGTCGCCCGATGATGCCAGGGCGCTTTGTTTTGGCTCGGTCAACCTGCTTGAGGCTGGCGAAACGGAAAAAGGAATGGAGTGGCTGGACCGCGCCAAGAGCAGCCTCGGCGACGATGCGTTGAACTTGTACAACGTCGCGTGCGTGTACGCCAATATTGGCGAGACCGAAGAGGCACTCAACTGCCTTGAGAAAAGTGTCCGCAAGGGTATGGCCGAAGTTGACTGGATGTTGAACGACAGCGATCTTGACAGCCTGCGGGACCACCCGCGCTTCAAAACACTGGTGGGAAACGCCTAAGCCGCCGGAATTAGAACACACATCATTGGCGGCGCCGATGTCGCCTCCGAAGCAATGCTTTGCTTTAATTCAGGACTCGTCACTCCCCTCAAGCCTGAGCAAACGTTGGCGTAACTCTTTCACTTCATCGAGAAGGTCCAGTACCAGAGCGGCTCCGGCAGCGTTAAGTCGAAGATCCCGAGACAAACGCTCTGCAACGACGACGCGCTTGACGCTAACGCCGGTGAAACGCCACTCGGTGGGTTCGCGGCCAGCGGGCTCGACCACGCCCTCATCAACAAGTTTTACGACACGTTCGGTTGGGACGCTGCAGACCTCGCAAAGATCGGACAACGACATTTCGACCCGAGTCTCAACAATCTCGCATTGCAGCACTTGGTTCCGATCGTCTTTTCTCATGGCCTAAGCCTCCTCTTGTACGCGCGGATCGAATTCAAAGGCACTCGCAAACTCTCGATATGCCGCTTCCTGAGCGTCTGTCTCGGCGTGCGGCAGGGCAATTTGTAACACCGCATAGAAATCGCCAGATTCCTTTCCTGGCAGACCGCGCCCTTTGAGACGCAGTTTTCGGCCCGATTTCGAATGGGGTGGAATGGTCAATTCGACATTGCCTGTTGGTGTCGCCGTCTTGACACTGGCGCCGAGCTCCGCCTCCCATGGCGCTACCCGCAGATTCAGGTACACATCTTTACCTTCGACATGGAATTGCGGATGCGCGCGAAACGCTATTTCCAGAAACAGGTCGCCGCTTTCGCCGCCGCCAGCGCCCGCCGATCCTTGTTTGGCCAGACGAATGTGCTGACCGGGTCGCACACCCTTCGGGATCTTCACGTTCAGCGTTCGCTCACGCACCACAGGACGACCATCATCACTGAGCTCTGTATGCTTCAACGTCACGCTGCGGGTTGCACCGCGGTACGAATCCTCGAGATCGACAACGATCTTTGCGTAGGTGTCTTCGCCACGGGCCGTCGACGGTCGATGATTCGCCTGAGTAAATCCACCACGCCCGAACAAGGTCTCGAAGAAGTCGCTGAAATCTTCAGGACTGCCACCGCTGGGTCCGCCGCCGTGAAACTCAAATCCCTGGTCCCAATTCGGCGGCGGCCGAAAATCCTCGCCGGTCTGCAGGTTCTCGCCCAGTTGGTCATAGGCTGTTCGTTTCTCAGGGTCTTTTAAAACCGCGTAGGCCTCACCCACCTCCTTGAACTGCTCCTCGGCGTTAGACTCTTTGCTGACGTCCGGATGATATTTGCGGGCAAGCTTGCGATAAGCGCGTTTGATCTCGTCCTGAGTCGCATCGCGCTCGACGCCCATGACCTTGTAATAATCTTTGTATTCCATAGGCCAGCATTATTGAGCCGTCATACGCCAACCACAAGGTCAATCTTCCTGAGAAAAATGCCGTTAGAATCGATAATTGAATCCGATTGAGATGACATCCGTTTCCAGCACGTCGAATTCGTAGACCGTCCAGTCACCGGTCATCGAGAAATTGTCGCCCAGATCGAGTTTCAATCCACCACCGTAGTAGGGATTGTCATCGCCGGGTGTGTCGATCGAAAATCCGTCGACGGTAATGTCGGCATCCCAAAAGAATACACCGGCTTTTCCGAACAGCGATAGATTCCCCGAAAGCGGCAGGCCGAGCGTGCCGCCCAATGTCCAGCCGTCGCCGCTAATGTCATTGCGCGTCAGCAGGCCGCCGAGGTCAACCGATTCGCTAAATTCGTCGAAATTCAGGTAGCCCGCCTCAATGCCGAAACTGTCACTGAGCTGGAAACCACCAAATAAGCGATAGGCGTTGGTGTCGGTATCAATAATGAAGTTGTCGAATTTGTCATCCAGACGCGCGTTTCCGATACTTCCGCCAACATAAAGACCGGGATCCGCAAGGGCTGTCAGCGGTAACGCAGAAGTAAAAAGCATCGTGACCGCAAGCGCGGTAGTTGTTCGTTTCATCAGGGTTCTCCTTCAAATCGTAGGGCCTATATGGCCATAGGCTTGCTGAAGGGATGCTGAACGGGGTGTTGTTGATCAGGGGAGTCGGTTGGCCGCCAGCCTGTGAGTATTGACCACGATAGAAACTGATTTTCTCGACCGTATCATCAGTGCATACTGTCTGTATGGCCGGAAATCGGCAGAGGAAAAACCATGAATTCGCGTGTAATTTTGATGGTCGGGTTAGTTTTGTGCGCAGTGGGTTGCGCTGAGAAAGAACAGGTCAGCTCTGAGCCGATGGACGAGGCATCAAAGACGACACCGGAAGCCGTTGCTCCTGCGACAGTGGATGAGAGCGGACGGAACGCATCTTTTCTGGCGCACATGCACCACCATGCGCAAAAACTCGACGAGCTCAATTTTGCCCTCGCGGATAATTCCCTCGAAGCCGCAATGATACCGGCGCGCTGGTTGTCGAGGCACGATACGGTTGACGATCTTCCGTCCGAGTGGATGCCGTATCTGTACGCCATGCGCACGGAGGCCGAGGCCGTCGAAAACGCAGCGGATATCGAGACCGCACGCGCCGCGGCGGAGCGAATCAACGCCCAATGTCAGGGCTGCCACGCTGTCGCCGGTATCAGTCTTTAAAGCCCATCGTATGACACGACGTGATAGATGCCGTAGAAATTGGCGATCATGTCTCGTATGAATTCAGTCATCGCCTCAGGCGTGTAGTTCGCCTCTCGAACATCCTCGACCTCTCGTTGAAACGCGAGGCTGAGTGAATCTTCGGGCGTTCGATACAGTGAGAGACCACCAAAAACATTCCAGTGCCGAGACTTGTCCGTTCCATCTTCCATGTTGCCGGGCAATAAGAAGTGCTCCAGTGCGACAGAACTGGGCCGCAACCTGTCGGGAAGCGATTTAACCCAGAAAAACGGTATGCGAATGGCTTCGTCGAGTAGACCCACCGCCTTTTTCTTGTCGTTGCCGGATATTTCCATCGCCTCCCCGAACAACAGCATCATGGGCAGATTATGATTTTCGAGCGTCGTATCTTCGTGCCGTTCGGACGTATTTGATACCGCCCGCAGATAACGCCGGTCATTCTGGGCGTAGCTAACCAGTCGGCGGAAATCATCTTGGCTGGACGTGCTTTTATAGACTTGCCACTCCGCTCTATCGATGTAGTTCTTAATCTCGGTCAGATCCCGGGCCGCTTCCATCTCCTCCAGCCCGAGTTCGATGTCGACGCGGGCGGCGGTTAGTCGATCCAGGTCGGCAAAAACCGTTTGCCAGCTGGCCTCCCCAGCCGTAAACGCCTGGTACTCGGGAGATACCAGATAACGACGTAAATCTTCAGCCAGCAAGCGAACGTTCTTGACGAACTCCGATTGGCTGGCGGTGGACAAGGTCTCCCCCGCTTCTGACAAGAGAATCAGATGAAGCAACAGCTCGTAGTACTGTTCGGTGTCGTAAAGCCGCCGGATGATTTCTACCTCGAGTTTCAGAAATCCCTTCTCTTCCGAACTCAGTTGGTTCTTTCTTCGGGCGTATACGAAACCGAAGCGCACGGCTTCGTCGTAAATCTCATCGGACAAGCGCGCTAAATAGGCGCTTTCGAAAGAGACAGTCCGCAATTCTTCCAGAAACGCGACGGGACTATCGTCAGTGATCGGATGTCTCAACACATACGCCGGCCGCTGCACAAACTCGTCGACTGACTGATAGCGAAAGAACTCTCTTACTCTGGGCGTCGGTGTCGACAAGCGGTAGGGATTGTCAGCCGAGAAGAGTTCGTTCAGGACATCGACGTCTTCCGTATCAATGGTCTCATTTCTGTTGACGTCAACGCTTGCCAGGTCTGTATCGGAATAGTCCCAGGGTCTGGCAACAATGAGATCGAGAATGGCCTTGTCGTTGCTATCCCACGTCCGGTCGTTATTCAGATCGCCCTGCATTAGCAGTCGGGAAGGTTCGGCGACTCTTTCGGTCGGTATGACTAAATGAAAATACGCGTACGCAATGCCAGCGACGACAAGCGGCACCAACACCGCGGCATAGACATACTTATTGATGATTAGTCGGAAAACTTTGGAATTGCCGACCTTTTTCCGTTTGACGTTGAACATAGACTCTCCGATTCCATACGAGATTATCATTCATCTTCAACACTTCGCGAGAAAAAATCCCAGCCGCACGAATCTGAATGAGCGCTGTCAAAAGGTACATGCTGCATCCCAAGCCGTTGTAGGTGATAATCGCGCCCATGACCTCATTAATAGAAGAACTCAAGCGCCGTAACGTATTACGCGTCGCCGCCACGTATGCGGTGGTCGCCTGGATCATCATCGAAGCGGGCTCAGTGCTTTTGCCGACCTTCGGCGCGTCGGAATCGGTATTTCAGACCTATGTCGTTGTTGTCGTCGCTGGTTTTCTGGTGTCGCTGGTAGTGGCCTGGGTATTCGAGGTCACGCCGGAAGGGGTCAAGCTCGAGAAAAACATCGACCGTTCGGAGTCGATTACGCCAAGGACCGGCCGAAGACTGGACTACGTTTTCGTCGGTTTGCTCGTTGTTGCGCTGGGAATTTCCGTCACGCTGAATGTCACCGGCATGCGGGATACTCAAGCGGTGCTGCCGGCGGCCGTCGATCGCTCGTCGATTGCGGTCCTGCCCTTCACAAGTCGCAGCACGGACCCGCAGAACCAGCTGTTCGCTGACGGCATCCACGACGACTTGCTGACCCGCCTGGCAAACGTTTCTGCGCTCAAAGTCATCTCGCGCACGTCGGTAATGGAATATCGGGAGACAACGAAGAACTTGCGACAGATCGCGGAAGAGCTCGGCGTCGGAGTGGTCCTTGAAGGCGCGGTGCAACGGTCAGGTGACAACGTGCGGATCACGGCTCAGCTAATCGATGCTTCGACCGACGAACATATCTGGGCAAAATCCTACGATCGGCAACTCAGCATGGCCAATTTGTTTGCCATACAAAGCGAGATTTCGGGGGAGATTACGCGGGCGATGAAAGCGACGCTCACCAACGATGAGCAGTTGCGAATTTCGAACATACCGACAGACAGTCTGGCAGCCTACAACCTCTACACACAGGGACGGGATAATCTCTACAAGCGGCGTCTCGAGACTTCGCTGAAGGCGCGTGAGCAGTTTGAGGATGCGATCGCACTGGATCCAAACTATGCGGAAGCCCATGCGGGTCTGGCCGAGAGCGTGTTACTGCTATTGATTAATAATCGGGCAATTGCGGCGGATGACGCATTTGAAATCTCCAGAAATTCGCTCGAAACGGCGCTTTCGCTGAATCCCGACCTGTCGGACGCACACGCCGCTGAAGGATTGATGAAGCACCAGATGTGGCAAGAAAACCGCAGCGGTCCCGGGCTGGAGGAAGCCGCAGCCTGCCTGGTCTCGGCGCTGGAGATCAACCCCAACAATGCGAGCGCCTATATGTGGTTCGCGACCGTCCGGGATTCCCAGCAGCAAATCGAGGAGGCGATCGAGCTCTATCATAAATCGCTTCGTGTCGACCCGCTTGGGAAGATTCCGTATGCCAATCTTCCAGGTCTGTACGCACGGCGTGGGCAGAATGACGTAGCGCTCGACTTATACGTCAAGGCTGTTCAGATTCATCCCGATTGGCCGACGGCTTACCAGAACCTGGCGGCTCACTTGAACGGCCTTGGCCGGATGGACGAGGCCGTCGCGTGGGCAATCAAAGCTCAGGAACTGAGTACCGATCCGATCGGGGGCGGATCATTGGTGCTTCCGTATGTCGAGTTTGGCGAATACGACAAGGCGATGGACGTCTTTTCCAAGATTACGCCCGACCATCCGATGTACGAAGTTGGTCTCAGTATGAATAGGGCACTGCGGGGCGATTTCGCGGGCGCCCTTGAGATCATCGAGACGTCGATCGAAGGCGTCGAGAAACCCGGACAGCTTCAACTAGGCCTGATGACGCTTTTTTCCGGGTATACCGGCGACTTCGAGAAAGCGCGTAAGTTCGCCGAGCTACAGAATCCGGAGTTTGCGGCGGACGCCAACCCTGAGGCCGATAAGTCCAACGTGGCCAGTATGGTCGGCTACGCATTTATTTTGCAAAAAATGGGTGAAAACCATCGTGCCGACGCACTGCTCCAATCGGCGTTGACTGTCGTTCGAACCTTGCCGCGCATCGGCCTCGGCGGGCACGGAATACGCGATGTACAAATCCTGGCCCTGCAAGGCAAGACGCTTGCGGCACTTTCCGCGTTCCGCGATGCCATCGATGAAGGGTTCCGGGGGACCGTTGCCTCAAATGGCTGGCCATTGATGATGGATCCATACCTGGATTCTTTGCGTGACCAACCCGCGTTCCAGGCAATGACCAGCGAGATAGACGATGCGCTCGCGGCTATGCAGCAGCGCCTCTCCGATGCCGAGCAGACCGGCAACTGGGATGAGCTTCGGGGCTTGGTTGATAGCACCTGATCGTTGCTACACTACCGACATGATTTTCGTAATTATCGGCGGCTTCATAGGCCTCATCAGCAAAGGCTTCGTCGGACTTATCATCGGCGCAGCTATCGGTTACGCGATAGCCTGGGGTGTTAAGAAGACGGTCGTTGGCACTCTGAGCATCGCGCAGACCGCGCTTATGGACTCGACCTTCTCGATCATGGGTGCGCTGTGCAAGACCGATGGCGTTGTCAGCCAGGCCGAAATCAACGTAGTAGAGCAGATATTCAACATGCTGCGGCTGGGTGATGAACAACGCGAACAGGCGAAAGCCGCGTTCAATCGCGGCAAGCAGAACGACTTTGACCTGGACGTCGCCGTCGATCAGTTCGCTTCGGTCACTCGCGGACGCGGACCCCTGCTGCAGCTCTTTCTTCAACTGCAATGCATGGCCGTTGCCGCCGATGGCAGGGTTGACCCGGCAGAGCACGAAATGCTGGTTCGCGTCGCGAGACGACTGGGCTTGCACGAGCGCGACGTCCGGCAACTTGAAGCGCTGCTTCGGGCATCGACCAGTGGCACGTCGTCGGGCGGCATGCACGACACCAAGAGTCGACTGGATGATGCGTACGAGGCACTCGGGGTTTCGGCGGATGCGAATGACAGCGACGTAAAGCGTGCTTATCGCAAGCTCATTAGTGCGAATCATCCTGACAAACTGGCGTCGAAAGGGCTGCCGGAAAGTATGCGACCTGTCGCCGAGGAACGGTCGCGTGAACTGAACAAAGCTTACGACCTCATCAAGGCATCACGCGGCATGGTCTGACGGAGTTAGCCCCGCGGCATCTCCGGGTAGGTCAAACTCATCATGTACTCAGCCGCTTTAGAAACCGTTGCCTCGTCCAGTATTGCTTCTCCACCTTTCGCGGGCATTTCTCCAAAACCGTTTCTGGCATGCTCGAACAATACGGCTTCCCATTGCGCGGACCGCTTGTTCCAGGCGGCGCGGTCGCCGACCTTGGGCGCACCGTCGAGTCCCTCTGCGTGACATCTCGCGCAGAATTCCTCGTAGCCTTGCCGTCCGATCTGGTATGCGCTCGGAGACGATGTGATCTCTTGGCTAAGGGGCTCAACAGGAGCCGGCACCGCAGCGTCTTCTTTACCGCAGCCAAACAGTATCAACACTGAAAAACACAACAGGATGTACCGACTCATAGAATAATCTCCTTAGAAGACAGTATGTTATAGATGCCGCGTTTGAAGCAAGCGTGGAAATTGCGTATCAATCAACCGGCAAACGATACTCAACCTGCTCGTCGTTCACCGGACAATGAAACGCCAGCAAACACGCCGTTAACTGCAGGTCCACGCCGTCTTCCTCGCCCCTGCCGTACAGGCGGTCGCCGATGACCGGATAGCCTAGTTCTGCCAGGTGACGACGAATCTGGTGTTTGCGACCCGTCTCGATCTGTACATCGAGCAACGAACGGCTGCCATTGCCTTTGCTCTTGTGGAATGAGAATTCGCTGATCGCTTCTTTCTCGTCGATCGGCTGCTCTACCCGCAGCGGACTGGGCTGCCCGGAGAAATCGCCCCATACCAGCGCCCGGTAGCGCTTCTCCACTTCGCGTTCGCGAAACAGCTTCGAAAACACGGCTGCCGTTTTCTTTGAATGTGCCACGACCATCAGACCATTGGCCGCTCGGTCGAGACGGTGAACGGTAAAGCCAGTGCGCTCAGGTTGCAGATGTCGCTCAGCCCAACGCACGAGCGTGCAATGATCGCCCCACTTCGAACCCTGCGATCGCAATCCAAAGGGTTTATTCCATACCGAGTAAGCACCGAGGTCGGCTATGAGTGTTGGCTCTGGCGGAATTTCTGCGAGTATTGCTGCGTCGTAATACAGGTGAACCTCGTCACCGACTCGTAAGACTCGTTTCGCACGACGTAAACGCTGCGTGTTCTTCCCACGGGTAATCCAGACAGCCCCCTGGGTCATCGCGAGTTTTATTCGCTGCTTCGAAAGTTCAGTGGCTTGCTGCAACAGATCGATCGAGCTGTCCTCAGGCGACTCGATCTTCACATGCGCTTCGATGTGGTCGCTCATCTAGCGCCCCTGCGCGTCTACCTCACGTTCGAGAACGGCAACCTCGCGCTGCAGAGCCGCCAGTTTTTTCCGAGCATCGATTAATTCCTTATCTCCTTCGGAAATACCGACACCGTAATCTGGCCTGCTTACCCGTTCCCGTTCCGTCCTGGCATGTTTTTCGAGCGCTGCAAGCCGGTCCGTGATGCGATCATCGTCATCACTCGCAGAACGATCCTTGTGGCGAAGCCTCTCGGGAACGCGGTTTTCTGCTCCGGTGTTGCTTTCTTCTGTTGCAACTTTGACTTCGGCACGTACTGGCGGACTTTCAGGACCGAATCGATCATCGCGATCCTTTGATGCCGCAGCAACAACGCGGTATCGCAAGGGACGGATTTTCATCACCAGTGCCTGGTGATCTGCGATCAGGTCGAGTACTTCTTGAGGGCGGTCATCGGCGAACGAGTGACCAGGCACGATTCCTGTCACCGCGACCGCTGTAAGCCCGATTGCAGTAAGCAGCAGTTGAGTCCTCATGATTATCCCCTTTGATTTCATCCGTTCTCTGCGTGCCACTTCTTCAGCAGCGTGGCCTCCAGTTCCGCATCGAATCCACCTCGTCCCCATTGCACCGCATGCTGATCAAGATTAGCGATCATGTCCTTCGCGGTGTCCGCGATCGGTCTGAATGTGAGTCCCGTCGCCAGCGCCCTGTCGTTATTGACCTGCATGAACGGAATTGGCCCGTCCCCATACCAGGGTCCGTAGTTCGGATTCTCGGAGGTTTCTTTCCGAATCCATTCCCAGTCGATCCATGTCAACGACGACGCAGATCCAGTTGCGTCCCTCAATCCTTCAAGTAGCGGCCGCGCCAGATACGGCTCCTTTGCACCGACGGCGTTGTACGGTCCGCTGCCACTGCCGTCTTCCAGCATACGAATCATCCAGCCACACATGTCAGCAGCATCAATGTACTGCACCGGCAGATCATCCTGCCCAGGAACCAGTATTTCGCTACCTGCTTGCATGCGGACTAGCCAATGGCGCAGGCGCTCCGTCGGGTCGCCGGTCCCTGTGATAATGCCGGGCCGGACGTTGATGGCTTTGTCGCCAAAGACCTTCGTCACCTCCTGCTCGCACAGGGCCTTTCGGGGGCCATACGTCTCGCCATAGATGGAATCGGACTCATCGGTCGGATCGTCCATCACCGCATACGCGCCAGTGAACTCGTCATCTTCAAGCGCTAATGACTCAGCGTAGGCAGAGATGCTGGAAACAAACATGTACTGGCCCACATGCCCGTGCAACAACTCAGCTGAGAGGCGTGTATGGCGTGGATAGAAACCGGAGTTGTCGATGACCGCATCCCAGTCACGGCCCTTCAAGGAAGCAAGTTGATCATCCCTGTCGCCGATGAGAGCCTCCACATCCGGAAACATATCCGGCGCCGTCTTGCCACGATTGAACATGGTGACTTTGTGACCGCGGGAACGCGCGTAGTTGATCTCATGCGGACCGATGAAGCCGGTGCCGCCGAGAATCAGAATATCCAGCGGTTTCGGCGTTGTGTCGAACGCTTTGCCACATCCCGCCAACGCCGCGAGAGCACCAATAGCGGATGCAGATTGAATGAAACTTCGTCTAGAGCTTGTCATTGGGCGTCCCTCTTCCCTTTTTACTCATCATTGTCGGGTTCGTTGAACTCGGTCGCAGCGAACAACTCTATTAGTGGAACGATGTCACTTGTCGCCAGAGAGTCTACTCGTTCTCGCTCCCTGCATGAACTATAACGTCCCCATCCACATCAACCGACACATCCAGCACGATGGGCCGGCAACAAACCTGGCAGTCCTCAACGTAATTTTGTTCAGGCAGCGAATCGTCGATCAGTACCGATATCGACTCGCCGCAATAGGGGCAGCTGATCTGCTTTTCAGTAACCTCAGGCATTACCTGAATATTTTCCAG
>CAZMRZ010000054.1:13689-16513 GCA_964568835.1 uncultured Woeseiaceae bacterium
TCGCGTAACTACTTTGCCGCGGCCAGTGCCTGGTTGATGTCTTCCATGATGTCGTCGATGTGCTCGATACCAATGGACAATCGAACGAGATCTTCGCTCACGCCCGTTGTCGCGAGCTCCTCGGGAGATAACTGTCGGTGCGTCGTCGACGCGGGATGGCAAGCCAATGACTTTGCATCCCCGATATTCACGAGGCGCGTGATCAAACCCAGTGCGTCGATGAATTTCGTAGCAGCTTCTATGCCGCCTTTAATGCCGAAACTAAGAATGCCCGATGCACGGCCACCCATGTACTTGTCTGCCAACGCTTTGTAGGGGCTGTCAGACAAGCCTGCATAGCGCACCCACTCGACCTGACCGTGTTGTTGCAGATGTTCCGCGACCGCTTGTGTATTTTCGCAAATACGGTCCATGCGCAACGGCAGGGTTTCAATACCCTGCAACGCCAGGAAGCTGGTGTGGGCCGAAATCGCCGCACCCATGTTGCGCAGCGGCACGACGCGAGCGCGACCGATATAGGCCGCTTCGCCCAGCGCTTCGGTATACACCACACCGTGGTAGGAAACGTCGGGTTCGTTCAGACGCTTGAAACGTTCCTTATTCGCTACCCAGTCAAACGTCCCCGAATCGACGATCGCGCCGCCGATTATGGTTCCGTGGCCGCCTAAATACTTGGTTAAGGAATGTACGATGATGTCGCAGCCCCATTTAAACGGGTTATTCAGGTAAGGACTCGGCACCGTATTGTCCACAATGACAGGAACGCCGTGCGCATGTGCCATATCCGCCAATGCTTCCAGGTCAATAACGTTGCCAGCCGGATTGCCGAGGGACTCGCAGTAGATCGCCTTGGTCCGATCGTCAATCAGTGCTGCCATGCCGTCAATATCGTCAGGAGCAGCAAAACGCGCCTCAATGCCAATCTGCGGGAAGGTATGCGCGAAAAGATTGTAGGTGCCGCCGTACAAGGTCGATGTTGTAACGAAATTGTCGCCCGCCTCGGCGATCGTCAGAATTGCATTCGTCGTTGCAGCCTGGCCTGACGCCAATGCGAGACTCGCGAGACCACCTTCCATCGCAGCAACGCGTTCCTCCAGCACTGCTGTCGTCGGATTCATGATGCGCGAGTAAATGTTTCCCTCGACTTTCAGGTCGAACAGATCCGCACCATGCTGCGTGTCGTCGAACGCGTAAGCGGTGGTTTGATAAATCGGGACCGCGACGGCCTTGGTCGTTGGATCGGGTTCGTAGCCGGCGTGCACTGCAAGGGTCTCGATTTTCATATTTTCCTGTCCTTAATAGATGACGCCAGAACGCCGCCATCCTGACCTGTTGGAAGACTACCGGAAAAATCGCCATGTTTGGCACATATGCTCCCCGCAGCAAGGTTCCCGGAACTTCTGGCCTCTAAACCTTCGAGCTGCAGTAAGCTATCCTTCAACGCGGTCGGATCGTGGTTTCCCCTACTTACATAAGGCCTGGCGCATTGATACATCTAGATTAGCGATCCGGTGAGATCGCCGAACTGGAGGTGCTATATGAAAGCAAGATTCGTGCTTATGATCGTTTTGGCCAGCGTGCTCATGCTAGGTGGCTGTGATCGGGAAGCCCGCATGGCATCGCAGGGTTTTCGGCTGCCAGATGGCGATCCGCAAGCGGGTCGTGAGGCGTTCATCTATATGCAATGTCATCAATGCCATACGATTGAAGGCATGGAGTTGCCGATAATTCCGGGGCAGGACCCACCCTACGTTGAACTTGGCGGCAAGGTGACGGCGGTCAAAACCTACGGTCAACTGATTACGGCGATCATCTATCCGTCGCACAAGCTGGCCAACGGTTATGCGGAAGACGTGGTCTCAGAAGATGGTGCATCGAATATGTACATCTATAACGAGCATATGACCGTTCAGGAGCTGATCGATATTGTCATGTTCCTGCAACCGGAATATGACGTCGTCATACCGGACGTTCAGTACCGACACCGATGATGAGCGAGTTCCGGGATATTCGAGCGCTATTGACGCTTTAGCACCTTGAGGGTGCGCTTGGCACGGGAACGACGGAAATCCACCAGATTCTGCATAGTCATCGTGTCCGCCGCTTTGATCCGTTCGTCCATTTCCGTGTCGATGGCCGGTGCATTCTCTATTTTGATTCGATACCGGCCCAGCGAAATGATGTCGTTACTTCTGAGGATGGTCTTTTGCGCCACTCTCGAATTGACCGTTGTGCCGTTGGTACTATTCAGGTCGAGCAGGACGATCGCATTCGAGTAGACCTGCAGCATCGCGTGAATCTTGCTGACATAGGTGTCGTCGATGACGATATCGGCAAGTTCGGTTCGACCGATAATGTATTGCCGCTCGGTTAGCTCGTACTCCGATACATTTTCGCCGTCGCGACTGATGGTGACGTGCGGTATTCGTCGAGCTGATCGCAGTTCAGTCATGCGTTCCATCACTTCCATCGCATTTCTATTCAGCAACCCGGGCCATCCGTTCGATAGCTCGTGCAGTTTTTCGCACACCTCAAGCGGAAAGACTTTTTCACTGCGCTCGCCACCGGCCGCGATCAATCGCGTACGCAGATAAACCATCACCTCCTGTGGCGTGAGCGGGTTCAGAGAATACGTTGCCGGGTGACGCCGCGTGAGGCTGCGCATACTGTCGTTGCGCAGTAAGGCGGCCAGTCGCCCTTTGCCCGTCAGGACAATACGCAAGGCATAAGTACCGCGAGCGTCCAATGCAGCCAACCAGTTCAGCAGACGCAACGCGCTCGGTGTCGCGCGGTCGGCATTGTCGATCATTAGTATTGGCGGGTG
>CAZMRZ010000054.1:16613-19353 GCA_964568835.1 uncultured Woeseiaceae bacterium
CCGTTGGCCTGGCCCAATGAGGAGGCCAGAAACCGCAGTGCGTCCTGGTGCGACTGATAAGCGACGATGAGTCCGGAATCGGTGTGTTCCCCGAATGCCCGCTTACCCATGGTTGAACTGTCTTCTTTCATGCGATCTGCGTTCTTATTATTGTGTATAGGTTCAGCGTAGCTGAGATTCCATAATGATGCGATACGGGCTCGCCGCAGGCCATCTGGTACAGCCTATTTCCCGATAGACTTCATGAACTTCCAGTCGATTGTTCTCCAAAAATGTGCGGTTGATCATGTTCCATAATACCCACCTCAGTCATAATTCCCGGATGGAAGCCGTTTTTTCAGAATTTGGGATGTATGTGCTGGCCGCTGCGGCGGTTGGGGCTATGCTTGGCTGGCTGCTATGCAGCACCCTCAGTCGCAGCAATATTAGCAGGCTCAATGACGACTGGCAGACGCAACTGGACGACGTCGTTCGTCAAAAGGACCGAATGACCGCGCAGGCAACAACACTGCGTACGTCGATCGAGGCCCAGGAAGCCGTCATCCATCGACGAGACATGGCGGTCACCAAGAGCCGTACGGAGCTCAACTCGGCCCTGGAAAAAGAAAAACTGCTGACCAAGAACATTTTCACACTGCGGGCCGAGCGCGAGGATTTTAAGACCAAGGTTCTCACCTTCCAAAACGCCCTGGTGTCATTGAAGCGACAGTCCACTGATCTACAGACCGAGTTCCTGAAATCGGGCGACTTTTATAAGGCGCAACTTGCCAAGTCGTTTGAGAAGCGTAAGGAACTCCAGGATAAGCTCGAAAATTCGCGAGCAGAACACGAGTCGTTTACCAATCTTCTCCAGTCGTCACGATCCGAACATGAATCGGTCAACAAAATGCTCGCGGCTGCTAAAAACCGCCTCGAGAATCTCGACCTGCTTGAACAGAACGTGATTGAACTCGAAGCAGAGAATGCACAGCTTAAGCATGACAGTGCGATAGCACGCCAGGAAAATGAATCGCTGAAAAGAGATGGCTTCGAACAGGAAGAGCTTAAGGTTCAGAACAAGGAGCTCGGCCAAGTTTTGAAGTCGATGGAAAACAGCCGTAAGCAATATGAAAATGATGCAAACCGTTATCGCGAACATGCCGGTAAGTCCGAGCAAAAATCCGAAACGCTGCGGGTCCGCCTCGACGAAGTAGAGCAGAACTTCCTCGAGATGGAAAAACAACAAGGTGAAGCGCTCAAGAACGCACGACAGTCGAGCGCAATAGATGCGGCCAATGACGCCTCATCGAGGGAAGAGGAACGCGACGATCTTCAGGAAATCATCGGTATCGGCAAGGTGTTCGAACATACGCTTCACGAACTGGGCGTTTTCAGCTTCCGTCAAATCGCCAACTTTGGTATTTCGGACGTTGCTCGTGTCAATTCGGAGTTGAAAGAGTTCAGAGGTCGTATGGAACAGGACGACTGGATCGGACAAGCCAAGGAATTGCACTTCAAGAAATACGGCTAGTGCCAGCTCACCCGCACTGTGAGCAAGATCAAAATCTTATACACTCCCGGTTATGAGTTCACTCCCAGAAGAGCTCCTGCCAGTCAGCTCGGATGCACCCGGCGGTGATTCCCCTGCCTTTGGAATCGGCTTGTGCCTCAGCGGCGGCGGTTATCGCGCCATGCTATTTCATCTGGGCGTGATTTGGCGTCTCGCCGAACTGGGTTACCTCTCGTCGGAAGATCGAATCGGCAAGCACGGCCCTATCGGCTCTCTGCAACGCGTTTCTTCCGTATCAGGCGGGGCCATCGTCGCGGGCGTACTCGGTCTCGCGTGGGACGACCTCAAAGTTGACGACGAGGACCTGCTCGAGCGGTTTCGCGAATTGGTGGTCAAACCCGTTGAGGACTTTGCAAGTCAAACCACAGTGTCTATTTGGTCAGGAGCCTTCGCCGCTATTGTCAGCTCGGTTAACAGACGTGTCGTCGGAGTCTATAAGCGACGGCTTTTCGGCAAAAAAACGTTGCAGGATTTTCCCGACTCGCCACGATTCGTTATTAACGCGACCAATTTGCAGTCCGGCGCTTTGTGGCGATTTTCAAAACCCTTTTCGCGTGACTGGCGCGTTGGTGAGATTAAAAACCCGACCGACTCCATTGCGGCGGTCGTCGGCGCATCATCTGCTTTTCCACCCTTTCTGTCGCCAGCCCGATTCCGCTACGAAGAATCGCAATACACACCAGGCAGCGGAAATGGCTTGCAGAAACCACCGTTTACAACGCGCCCAACGCTCGCAGACGGCGGCGTCTATGACAACTTGGGTCTGGAAACTGTTTTCAAGAATTTCCAGACTGTCATCGTCAGCAACGCCGGCGGCGAATACAAACCGAAAAGGAAGATCGTCGGCGACTGGGCGCTGCAGAGTTACCGCGTAATGAGCACGATCGATAATCAGGTGCGGTCGTTGCGAAAGCGCGTGCTCATCTCCTCATTGGCGTCGCTTCGAAAATACGGGGTTTACTGGAGTATTCGCAGCGATATTGACGGCTACCCGGCAGCCGATAAGTTACCGTGCCCTCACAAGAAAACGCGGGAACTTGCTGATATTTCAACAGATCTTGCTGCCAAGGACAAAACGACCCAGCGCCGGCTCATCAACTGGGGTTACGCGATTTGTGACGCCGGCATCCGATCCTGGGTCGAAGACGAATTACCGCCTCCGGAGGGATTTCCGTATCCCGAAGAGGCCGT
>CAZMRZ010000055.1:0-19155 GCA_964568835.1 uncultured Woeseiaceae bacterium
CCATTAGAAACATCATCGAGCACAAGGGTTGCCCGACTTCGAAAAGCGGGCGAGCACGCCGACCGGTTTCTGGAGTCGCTGCCGGAGCGCGATGTCTATACGGCCGCTGGACCACGAGACGAAGCGATGGCGGCGTTTGCGATACCGGCGGATCCGGAACCGTTTGACGACGCGTTACAGGTTGTGAGTCAGCACGTTGATGGCGTTGGGCATAATCTCGGTTCGAGCCGGTTCTTTGCGTACATTCCCAGCGGCGGCCTGCATGATTCCGCTATTGCAGACTATTTGGCGGCGGTCTCAAATCGCTACGCTGGCGTTGGTGCGGCGGCACCGGGCGCGACGCGAATGGAAGACGCGATGCTGCGTTGGCTCGCGGGTGTTGTCGGTTATCCCGCTTCGGCAGAGGGTGATCTGACGTCGGGCGGCAGTATGGCGGCACTGTCTGCGGTCGTTGCGGCGCGAGAAGCGAACAATATCAAGAGTGCGGACATCCCGTCCACGGTGGTCTATCTGACTGCACACACTCATCACACGTTTCGCAAGGCGCTGCATGTCGCCGGTCTCGGCGAATGTGTGATACGAGAAATTCCGCTCGATGCCAGAATGCGAATGGACTGCGATATTTTGCGGGAGCGCATTCGAGAAGATAAAAACGCCGGCCTGCGGCCGTGGCTGATCGGGGCTTCGGCGGGCACGACTGACACGGGCTCTGTCGACCCTCTGGACAGTATCGCCGATATTGCAGCGGAGTCGAGCATCTGGATGCACGTCGACGCCGCTTACGGCGGCGCGTTCGCTTTATGCGACGAGGGCAAGCGGCGCCTGAAGGGAATTGAGCGCTCGGATTCACTGATCCTCGATCCGCACAAGGGCTTTTTTCTGCCGTGCGGCATCGGCGTCGTTCTCGTGCGCGATGGTCAAAAACTTTTTGATGCCTATCACGCACGCGGAACCTACATGCAGGACGTCGCTGGTGACACTGAGCGGTCGCCTTGCGATTATTCGGCCGAACTAACGCGGCCGTCCAGGGCATTACGCTTCTGGTTGCCATTTAAAGTCCATGGCAGCCGGGCATTCGCAGCGGCACTCGAGGAAAAGCTGCTGCTGGCGCAACACTTCTTCGATCAATGCGGGAAAATCGAAGGAATCGAACTGGGCCCTGGTCCGGATTTGTCCGTTGTTACGTTTCGCTTCTGTCCCAGGAACATGGAGTCTGATGTCGCGAGTCGCGCTCTGCTCAAAGCCATACAGCAGGACGGGCGGGTGTTCATGGCATCAACAACCATCTCCGGTCACTTTACAATCCGGATGGCGATTCTGACGTACCATACGCATATCGAAGACGTTGATTTGGCGTTGCAGATTATCGAAGATAGTGCGACGGCGATTCGCCGCCACTAGATCGGCAACAGGCCTGAGCTGGGGGAATGCAGTGACGAGCAACAATTCTGAAAACTGGTCCGGGCGATTCATCTTCATCATGGCGTCGGTTGGCGCAGCCGTCGGTCTCGGCAATATCTGGAAATTTCCGTACACGCTCGGCCAAAGCGGTGGTAGCGCTTTTGTCCTGATCTACGTGCTCGCCATTTTGCTGGTCGCAACGCCAATCATGTTATCCGAGATGATCATCGGACGGCACGCAAGGCAAAGCGCACCGACGGCGATGCGTAACCTGGCTTTGCAAAACAACAGCAGCCCCGCTTGGCAGATAGTCGGCTGGATGGGCCAACTCGCGTTGATGTTGGTGCTGAGTTTTTACAGCGTCATCGCCGGCTGGACCATCGCCTACCTCGTCAAGTCCATCTCCGGCGGTTTGATCGGTCTCTCCGCTGAGGAGGTCGGGCGCGATTTCGGCATGCTCCTGCACAATCCCGGCTACATGATTCTGTGGCACTTCACGTTTACCGCGGCGACGGTATGGATTGTCTCGCGTGGTGTCCGTCTTGGGCTCGAGCGACTTGTTCGTGTGCTGATGCCGGTATTGTTCATCACGCTTATAGCGCTCGTGATCTACTCCGGTGTTACCGGCGACTTCAGCCGCGCGGTCGACTTCCTGTTTAGTGCGGACCTGACCAAAGTAACGCCAGCGGTCGTACTGGCCGCTGTGGGACAGGCGTTTTTCTCGGTTAACGTTGGTGTTGGTGCCGTGCTCACTTATTCGGCGTATCTGCCAAGTGACGTCAATCTGTTCCGTTCTGCAATTGCCGTTTCGGTTGGTGACACACTGGTTGCCTTGCTCGCGGGGCTGGCGATTTTTCCGATTGTTTTTGCGTACGACCTGAACCCGGGCGAAGGACCCGGCCTGGTTTTCGTCACGCTATCGACGGCATTCGCGGAAATGCCCGGCGGGAGCATTATTGCAACGCTGTTCTTTTCGATGCTTCTATTCGCGGCCGTAACGTCGTCAATTTCAATGTTGGAGACCATGACCGCGCGTGCGAAAGAAGTTCGTGGCGTGACACGCCCCCTGGCAGCAAGCGCCATCGGCGCCGTCTCGTTCGCGCTTGGCCTGATTACCGTTCTGTCTTTCTCGAGCTGGGAAAATGTATATCCTTTAGGCGGCTTCGAGGTGTTCGCGGGCAAGACGCCTTTCGATTTGATCGACTATCTCGTCTCGAACATATTGTTGCCGCTTGGCGGCATGCTCTACACGCTGTTCGCGGGCTGGTGGATATCGCGAAAGACGCTCGTCGACGAGCTCGGCGTCGGGGACGGAGCAATATTCAATCTCTGGCTCGTGCTGGCGCGCGTCATTGCGCCGTTGGCGATAGCGATCGTATTTATTACCAACCTGACTTAATTGGCGATGCGCTAGTCGAGGTGCAACGCTTTCATTTTTCGTGCGAGCGTATTTCTTCCCCACCCGAGTAACTTTGCCGCTTCCTGACGATGACCGTTGGTTTGCGACATAGCGATTTCGATCATGGTCTTTTCGAACTCGGGCATCGCCTGGTCCAGCAGCGGTCCGCCGCCATTATGAATTTGCCGCTCTGCCCACGCCGCCAACATTCGCGTCCACTCTTTCGCGGCGCCCTTTGGGGCCTCGCTGCCGCCGAGGTCATCGGGAATGTCCTGAGCGGTAATTACACCACCCGGTGCCGTCACTGTCAGGCGTCGTGACGCATTAACCAACTGTCGGACGTTACCCGGCCAGCCAAAATCCTGTAATGCGTCAAGCGCATCGGAGTCGATGGTCTTGGCCGGCGTTCCAATTTCTTCGGCCGCTTCAGCCAGGTAGTGGTTAAGCAACATTGGAATATCTTCGCGACGCTGACGCAGCGGCGGCGTATTGATACGAATGACGTTGAGTCGGTGGTACAAATCTTCCCGGAAACGCGATTCCTTCACCGCTCTCGCCAGATCCTGGTTCGTTGCTGCTATGACGCGCACGTCGACCTTAATCGGCGTTTGACCTCCGACTCGGTAAAACTCACTCTCAGCCAGCACTCGGAGTAATCGTGTTTGCAGCGCCGGCGACATGTCGCCGATTTCATCAAGGAACAGGGTTCCGCCATCGGCCTGTTCAAAACGACCAATGCGCCTTGAGTCGGCGCCGGTAAACGAGCCCTTCTCATGGCCGAAGAGCTCGGACTCCAGGAGTTCGGAGGCGATGGCCGATGTATTGAGGGCGACAAAAGTCTTGGTCGCTCGCGGACTATGATCGTGAAGCGCACGCGCCACGAGTTCTTTGCCTGTGCCGGACTCGCCAGTTATCAACACCGTCATGCTGGAGCCGGCGAGTCGGCCTATTGAGCGGAAAACCTCCTGCATCGCAGGCGCCCGTCCAATCATCGATGCGATCGCGCCCGTCGGCTCTGCTGCCTCACGGGTATCGGCGCCGGTTGATCTCGCCGCTTTGTGAACCAGCTCAACGGCCTCGTCGATATCGAACGGTTTGGGTAGGTACTCGAAGGCACCGCCCTTGTACGCAGCTACCGCGCTTTCGAGGTCGGAGTGGGCCGTGATCACGATGATCGGCAGTTCGGGGCAGGTCGTGCGCAATCGTTCAAGCAGGGCGAGGCCGCTCATGCCGGGCATGCGCACGTCGGTGATAAGAACGTCCGGCGCGCCTTCATCGATGGCTTCGAGCAAATGCTCCGCGCGCTCGAAAGTTCGGGTCTGCATGTCCGCTTGCTTGAGCGCTTTTTCGAGCACCCAGCGAACCGATTGGTCATCGTCTACAACCCAGACATTGAGTGCTTGATCAGTCATTGCTGCTGTCCCCTGTCTGGTCTAGCGGTACGCGAACGTAGAACACCGTGCGGCCCGGTCGACTGTCGAACTCAATCAGTCCGCCGTGACGACTCAGTAGCTCCTGCGCGGTGGGCAGGCCGAGGCCTGTTCCATCCGGTCGGCTTGTCACTAGGGGATAAAAAATCGAGTCCTGTATGTCGGCCGGGATGCCCGGTCCGTCGTCTTCGATTTCGATGGATGCGATAACGCGATGGCGCGTGTCGCCGATTGTGAAATTGGTTGCGGCACGAGTTCGCAAGGTCAACACTCCATGGCCGTCCAACGAAGCCATCGCATTGCGTACGAGATTGAGGAGCGCCTGCACGATTTGGTCGCGATCGAGGGCGATGTTTGGCAGGCCCGGATCGTACTCGCGGCGAATGGAAACGTTGCGTTGTTCTTCTACCTCTATGAGTCGGACAACGTATTCGAGTAATTCATGAATGTTGACGGGCTTTTTGTTTGGCGGTCCACCGGGACCGAGCAAGGTATCGACCAAAGCGGCGAGTCTGTCAGTTTCGCTAATAACGACGTCGGTGTATTCACGCAACTCGGCCTCGTCCAGCTGCCGCTCGAGAAGTTGTGCCGCACCGCGGATTCCGCCGAGCGGGTTTTTGATCTCGTGCGCAAGCTGCCGAATCATCTGGCGTCCGGCACCGTGCTGAATGAGCAGGGCGTTTTCACGGTAAATTTCTGCGCGCCGAGTTACGTCGGTCATTTCGACGAGCAAGCAGGCTTCATCGGTGTTGATGGGTGAAACGCGACAGTCGACGGCGCGTTCAACATTGTGGACTTCGGTCGGCGCAAGCCGCATTTCATTCGCGTAGTAGTCGCCCGTTGTTAAGACGCGCGTCAGGATGTCTCGCATCTCAGGCTCGTCATCAACCAACTGTAGGAGCGACTCACCGCGCGCTCTGCGCTGACTAATACCAAGGATGTTCTCGGCTGCGGGGTTCAGGCCGATTATCAGCAGATGTTCATCAAGAAGGATAATGCCCGAACTCATCGAGTCGAGAATGGTGTTCGAGTGTGTGTGAAGGGTGCCGTCGTCGCCGGAGCCGCGCGACTTGCGAGTGCTTTTTACAGGATCGAGTTCTGTTGCACGTAGAAACGATTTGGGCGGCTGCGAATCAGTAGCTTGCCGGTTTCGTCGATCACTTCCGCCTGCAGGTTGTGAACGCCGCGGTAGACTTCCTGAAGCTGGAAGGTCGTGCCGCTGACCATCTGTGGCGTGCCGTCGAAGTAGATGCGAACCCGATGGCCCGGCCTTAAGGTCGGTGTCAGCGCCAGGGTCACGCTTAAGTTCCCTTCTATGTTCCACAGCGTTTCTTCTGCGGACGGACTGGCGACGTCAAGGCTGCTATAGCCAAGCGTGGTCGCTTGCTCATTTGCGTCTTCAGCGTTGCTGTTGGTCGTTGCGCGCGTCGTTGGCCGGGGTCTCGATGCGCTGGATTCGCCGAGGTCAATAAGCTTGGCGCCGGGCTGCGGTCGATCGGAGTAATGAACGACGCCGCCCTCGTCGGTCCAGGTATAGGCGTCCGCGAAGGCGCCAGCGGCGACCAAAAGGCCCAGCAAGACAAAAATCGATCGTGTTTCCATACGGTTAGCATAGCAGCGTAATCATGATTTTGGGTAGAGCCCGAGCAGCAAAGTGCTGCCCGGGTCACACTTTTGCCCTTTTACAGGCTGTAATACATGTCGAATTCCGACGGATGAGTCGTCATTCGGAGTCGGGTGACGTCGTCCATCTTCAAATCGATGTAGGCGTCGATCAGATCATCACTAAAGACTCCGCCCGCTTTGAGGAAGTCTCGGTCATGATCCAGGGCTCCAAGAGCCTCGTCCAGGGAGAATGCCACCAGCTTCAGCTCTTTCTCTTCTTCTGGCGGAAGATCGTATAGATCCTTGTCCATAGCATCGCCCGGATGGATCTTGTTCTGAATTCCGTCAAGGCCGGCCATCATCAATGCGGCAAATGCCAGGTACGGGTTTGCCATTGAGTCGGGGAAGCGAACCTCTATTCGACGACCCTTGGGGTTGGCGATGTACGGGATACGAATTGAAGCCGACCGGTTGCGTGCAGAGTAAGCGAGAATCGTTGGCGCTTCGAACCCTGGAACCAGCCGCTTGTAGCTGTTGGTTGCCGGATTTGCGAATGCGTTGATCGCCTTAGCGTGCTTGATAACGCCGCCGATGTAGTAAAGGGCCATTTCTGACAGGCCGCCGTAACCATCACCCGAGAACAAATTCTCGCCGTCTTTGAACAATGACATATGAACGTGCATGCCATTGCCGTTATCGCCGACGAGTGGCTTCGGCATGAAAGTGGCTGTCTTGCCGTAGGCGTGAGCAACATTGTGAACCGCATACTTCATGACCTGAACTTCGTCTGCCTTGCGCAATAAGGTGTTGAATTTCGTACCGATTTCGCACTGACCAGCGGTTGCCACCTCATGGTGGTGAACCTCGGTCAGTACGCCAAGCTCTTCGATCGCGAGACACATTGCCGAGCGAACGTCGTGTAACGAGTCGACGGGTGGCACTGGAAAGTAACCGCCTTTGACGCCCGGACGGTGCCCGCTATTGCCTTCTTCGCTTTGCTTTCCGGACGACCAGGATGCTTCGTCGGAATCGATTTTATAAAATGCGCCCGAGATATCATCATTCCAGCTCACGCTGTCGAAGATGAAGAATTCGTTTTCGGGACCGAAGAATGCTGTGTCTGCTATACCGCTTGATTCCAGATAGGCCTCTGCGCGAGCAGCCAGTGACCGCGGGCAGCGATCATAGCCCTGCATGGTGGCGGGTTCGACAACCGTGCAACGAATGTTCATCGTCACTTCATCGGTGAAGATGTCGAGTACAGCCGATGCCGGGTCCGGCATCAAAATCATGTCTGACTCATTAATGCCTTTCCAGCCAGCGATCGACGAGCCGTCGAACATCTTGCCGTCCTCAAAGACGTCATCATCAATGGTGTGGGCGGGCACGGTTACGTGTTGTTCTTTGCCGATCGTATCTGTGAAACGAAAATCGACGAATTTGACCTCTGCATCTTTGATGAGGGCGATTACCTCTGCGGGCGTCATGGATCTTTCCTCCAGGTGATTAAGCACAAAATAAAAGAGACCGCCGTTCGCGGTCTGTTACTACTGCCTATTGCAGGAAGCGTGCCAATGTGGTGCAGCCATTAAGTCGTTGTTTATCTTATGTTTCTATGGGTGGCCGTCGACCGGCCCGCACCTATTTGGTGCAGAACGTCGGGCGGACGCACCATAATAGTGCAAAACCCTCCCCATTAGAAGGGGGGACACCGTTCTGGTGTCCCCCTTAGGCGGGGATACGTAATTTCGCCCGGCACGCACAACCCGAGTCAAGTATCCCGACCTAAGGGGGACACCCAATAGGGATGTCCCCCCTTCTGCGACCTTAAGTGGCGCCGGTAGGGATGTCCCCCCTTCTAACAAGTCGTTATACTTCGCGCCTTTGACCCATCCGTGACAGCTTAATGACCATCGACGCCAGATCCGCCCCACAGAGTTTTCAGGACCTGATTCTGCGCTTGCAGGAATTCTGGGCCGCGCGCGGCTGCGTCATCATGCAGCCGTACGATATGCCGATGGGCGCGGGTACCTTTCACCCGGCGACGTTCCTGCGGGCGGTAGGGCCCGAGCCCTGGAGCGCAGCCTACGTACAACCCAGTCGCCGACCGACGGACGGTCGATATGGGGATAACCCGTTTCGCCTGCAGCATTATTACCAGTATCAGGTGGTTATCAAGCCATCACCTGACGATATTCAGGAAATGTACCTGGCCTCCCTGCGGGCGATCGGCCTCGATCCGACCGTTCATGATATTCGCTTCGTCGAGGACAACTGGGAGTCGCCGACGCTCGGTGCCTGGGGCCTCGGGTGGGAGGTTTGGCTGAATGGTATGGAGGTGACTCAATTCACCTACTTTCAGCAGGTCGGAGGCCTCGAGTGTCGTCCGGTTACTGGCGAGATCACCTATGGGCTCGAGCGACTTGCGATGTATTTGCAAAACGTCGAGAGCATTTTCGACCTGGTCTGGACGGATGGGCCGCTCGGCCGCATCACCTATGGCGACGTCTACCATCAAAACGAAGTCGAACAATCAAAATATAACTTCGAACAGGCCGATGTCGCGGCGCTCTTCGATATGTTCGATCATGCTGAGCATGAGGTCGAACGCCTGATTGAACTCAATCTCGCGCTCCCCGCCTACGAACAAATGCTCGGCGCGTCACACACGTTTAATCTGCTCGACGCGCGTCAGGCGATTTCTGTTACCGAGCGTCAGCGTTTCATTCTTCGTGTACGAGCGATGTCTCGCTCCATCTGCGAGACCTACTTCGCAAGTCGCGAAGCTCTCGGCTTTCCGATGATCGGCTCGGTTGCTAAAGGCGCTTCATCGAAATGACCGCTGCAAAGAACTTCCTCGTTGAGATCGGCACCGAAGAGCTGCCACCGAAAGCGCTTCGGTCATTGAAAGATGCCTTCGGCGAACGATTGGCCAGCGGTATCGACGACGCGCGTCTTGAACATGGGGCCATTGCAAGCTTCGCCAGCCCGCGCCGTCTGGCCGTATTGGTCGAAGACCTGGCTGATCAGCAGGCCGACAGGACCGTTGAGCACAAGGGGCCGCCCATTAAGATTGCGTTTGGCGACGACGGCAAACCGACGCCCGCTGCAGAGGCTTTCGCGAAAAAATGCGGCGTTGAAGTTTCGGCGCTCGGCAGAAACAAAACAGACAAAGGCGAGTGGCTCGCGTACGAAAGCCAAGAGAAGGGCAAGACCGTAGCCGAGCTGCTTCCCGGGCTGATAGACGGCGCGCTCAGCGAGCTGCCTATACCGAGACGGATGCGCTGGGGCGCGGGCGAGGCCGAGTTTGTTCGTCCGGTGCACTGGATTGTCATGTTGCACGGCAACAAGACCATCACGGGTAAGGTCATGGGTATCGAGTCCGGTAACACGACTCGCGGCCATCGTTTCCACTCTTCGGGGCCTATCGTTATCAAGTCGCCGGACGCCTACCTCGACACACTCGAGAAAGAGGGTTACGTCGTGGCGGACTTCGACCGGCGTCGCGATATGGTTCGTACCGGCGTCGATGGCGCTGCCGAAAAAGCCGGCGGCCAGGTTGTCGAAGGCGAGTCACTGTATGACGAAGTGGCCGCGCTGGTCGAGTGGCCGGTTGCGGTGCTTGGCAGCTTTGATGAAAAGTTTCTTGAGCTTCCTCGCGAGTGTGTTATCTCAACGCTAACCGGGCATCAACGATACTTCCCGGTTGCCGATGAAAACGACAAGCTATTACCGAAGTTCATCACTGTTGCAAACCTCGAAAGCAAAGACCCCGATCAGGTTCGCGAGGGTAACGAGCGCGTTATTCGGCCGCGACTTGCGGACGCCGCTTTCTTCTTTAATAACGACCGACAAAAGACGTTGGCCTCACGTGCTGACGACTTGCGCGAAGTTGTTTACCAGAAGGGGCTTGGCAGCCTGTTCGACAAGAGTCAGCGTGTTGCTTCACTGTGCAATTGGCTGGCGGCTGCGCTGGACCATGATTCCGGCGATGTGGAACGAGCGGCCGCGCTCGCAAAATGCGACCTGACGACGGGCATGGTCGGCGAGTTTCCAGAGTTACAGGGAACGATGGGCGGTTATTACGCGGCAGCCGACGGAGAGCCGCAGGCCGTGGGGGCCGCAATACGCGAGCACTACTTGCCGCGCTTTGCGGGCGATGCACTACCAGGCTCATTGGATGGTCAGTTACTCGCCATTGCCGACAAGCTCGACACGTTGGCGGGCGTCTTTTCTCTCGGCAAGAAACCGAGCGGCAATCGTGATCCTTTTGGTCTGCGTCGCGCCGCGTTGGGCGTTGTTCGGATCCTCATAGAGCGCGGTGTCGACATCGACCTGAAGGCCCTTATCGAGGTAGCTATTAATGCGCAGCCAAAGGGTAAGCAAGATACCGACGAGCTCGCGAATGATTTGTACGTGTTTATTTCAGATCGACTGCGTCGCTATTTTCTGGATCGAGACTCGGGGCTTTCGGCAGAAACCTTTGACGCCGTAATGGTTCGGCAGCCGTCTTCCCTGCTCGATTTCGACCGGCGACTTGCGGCCGTACAAACGTTCGCGCGACTGGATCAGGCGACGAGTCTCGCGGCCGCGAACAAGCGCATCGCAAACATTCTTCGTAAGGCCGGCGATCCTGCCGGGCTTGCTGTAAAAAAGAAGCTGCTGCAGGACGACGCCGAGCTCGCGCTTTTCAGTTCTCTTGAAAGCGCCCGGGAAAAGGTTGGGCCCCTACTTGCCGCCCGAGCCTATGCGGATGTCCTTAATGTGTTGGCAGATCTGCGTGATCCCGTCGATCGTTTTTTTGATGATGTCATGGTTATGGCCGACGACGACGCGGTCAAGAATAATCGCCTGGCCTTGCTCAGCGAACTCCGCGCCTTGTTTTTGGACGTCGCCGATATTTCCCGGCTTTCAATCGGATAGGTGTGACAGACCCGACAATCAAACTGGTTGTTTTGGATCGCGATGGCGTGATCAATCAGGATTCGAGTGAGTTCGTTAAGTCCGTCGATGAGTGGCTGCCGTTGCCGGGCAGCATCGATGCGATTGCCAGGCTTTCTAAGGCCGGCTTCGCTGTCGCTGTTGCGAGCAATCAGTCGGGTTTGGCGCGCGGTCTTTTTGACGAGGCCGCACTTGCCGCGATGCATGAGAGGTTGCGAGGACTGGTGATCGCCGCTGGCGGTTGCGTGAATCAGATTGTCTATTGTCCGCATGGTCCTGACGACGATTGTGATTGTCGCAAGCCGAGGCCGGGCCTGCTACAACAAATAGGCGCTCATTTCGATCATGATATGGCCGGCGTCCCCGTCATCGGTGACTCTTTGCGAGACCTGGAGGCAGCCCAAGCCATCGGAGCCCGTCCGATACTGGTTCGTACCGGCAATGGTATTGGCGCGTCGGAAAACCTACCGCCCTCGCTTTACGCGGTTGAAGTCTACTGCGACCTTGCGATGGCCGCCGCCGTGCTGATCGAAGAGTAAGGCGATGTTTCGTGCGCTCCGGTCTCTGTTTTTCGTTGTCTTTGCGTTTGCCGCCGGCATTGCTTACGCCGCGGTCTCGTTGTTTTTTTTTTGGGCGCCTCGCGATTTCCTCTGGGGCATTTTAGACAATTTGTGCCGCCTGCTGCTTTGGGCGGGTAATTTCGTGTGCGGCCTCAATGTGGTCGTTGAGGGCGAGGAAAACCTCCCCGACTCAGCCAGCGTCATAATGATCAAACATTCATCCGCGCTTGAGACTTATGGCCACGTGCCGTTTTTTCCGCGGACGTCGTGGGTGATCAAGCGAGAGATGCACTGGATTCCGGTTTTCGGCTGGGCACTGAAGTTTGTTTTTCGCCCGATAGCAATCAACCGCGGATCCGGCACGCAAGCCGTGAAGCAGGTCATTAGCCAGGGCATGGAAAAGCTGGCAGAAGGCACCTGGGTGACTGTTTTTCCCGAGGGGACGCGGATGCCGCCGGGCGAAACTCGAAAATACGGCGTTAGTGGTGCCGCGCTAGCGAAAGAGGCGGGCGTCATGATTGTTCCCGTCGCACATAATGCTGGCGATTTCTGGCAGCGCCGCGAGTTGACCAAGCGCCCGGGTACGGTCCGTTTTTGCATCGGGCCGCCCATTGATGCGTCGGCGCAAGTACCCAAGGAAACAAACCTCCTCGTGCAGGACTGGATTGAAAGCAAGATGCGCAAAATCAGTAGCGTGTATCAGGAGAAGGAAAAGGCGTAATGCTCACTTTCACGAAGATCTGCTTCGGACCGCGTAACTAGCAATAAAAAAGGGCCCCGCATGCGGGGCCCTTCATCGTTACTTTTTGTTGCTTCTGTCTACCAGATCTTGACGCGATCTTCCGGCGCCAGATACAGCGCATCATCTTCGCTGATTTCGAACGCTTCGTAGAATTCCGGTACGTTTCGAACCGAACCGTTCGCTCGATAAACTACCGGCGAGTGCGGGTCAGTCGCTATCTGCTGTCGCAGAGCTTCTTCACGATACTTGCCCCGCCAGACCTGAGCGAAACCCAGGAATACTCGCTGCGTTCCCGTCAGCCCGTCTATGACTGGCGCCTGCTCACCGTTCAATGAGATCTGGTAAGCCAGCAAGCCAATGGTGATTCCGCCGAGGTCGCCGATGTTTTCGCCAAGCGTGAATTCACCATTGACGTTCAGGTCGTCGAAGGGTGCAAACGCATTGTATTGCTCAACGAGCTTGCCGGTACGCGCGTCGAACGCGGCCCTGTCTTCCTCTGTCCACCAGTTGCGCGCCACGCCATCACCATCGAAGGTGCTGCCCTGGTCGTCGAAGCCGTGACCGATTTCGTGGCCAATGACAGCGCCAATGCCACCGTAGTTAACAGCGTCGTCTGCCACGAGGTTAAAAAACGGCGGTTGCAGGATCGCCGCCGGAAAGACGATTTCATTCAGTAGCGGGTGGTAATAGGCATTCACGGTTTGTGGTGTCATACCCCACTCCGTGCGATCAACCGGGCCGTTGTGTCGGTCCATTTGGCGATGGTGCTCGGCGGCAATTGCTCGCTCATTGTTGCCGTAGTAATCATCAGCCTCTATTTCCAGTGCTGAGTAATCGCGCCACTCGTCCGGGTAACCGATTTTCGGCGTGAACTTGGATAGCTTATCGAGCGCCTCGAGCTTCGTCTCGTCGGACATCCAATCCAGTTCCTTGATGCTTTTCTCGTACGCATTGACGAGATTTCCGACCAGGGTCAGCATGCGCTCCTTCGCCTCGGGTGGAAAATGGCGCTTCACGTAAACCTTGCCGACCACCTCACCAAGCACGCCGTTAACAGAGTCAACGCCGCGACGCCACATGGCGCGCTGCTCTTCGGTGCCACTCAGTGTTCGGCTGTAGAAATCGAAATTTTGCTCATCGATTGCCGTTGTCAGTTGCGACGCTTTGTTGTTCAGCGCGTTCCAGGACAGGTAGGTTTTCCAGGTGTCGAGATCGGTGTCTGTGATGATGCCGTCCAGCGCCTTGAGATAGTCCGTTGAAAAGAACGCTACGCCGTCCACTTCGAGGCCCGCAATTCCACTGGCATCGAGAAAACCATCCCAGTTGAAGCTGGGCATCAACTCTGGAAGATCGCCGATCGCAACCATGTTGTAATTTTCAACAAAGTTTCGGCCCTGCTCCTTCGTCATGTGCTGTTCGGCAAGGCGCGTTTCGAGCGCCATGATGGTTTGCGCGGCGGCCGCGCCATCTTCAAGACCTGCGAGATCGAACATCGTTTCGACATGCTTAACGTACTTCGCGCGGAGCTCTACCGATTTGTCATCGTCTTTCAGATAGTACTCTCGATCTGGCATGCCGAGTCCACCCTGAAAAACGCCGATGATGTAACGGGTCGGGTCCTCCAGGCCTGGAAGCTGTCCGAAGCCAAACGGTGCACCCAGGTTACGAATGCCCGCTTCTGCAAAATATTCGGCAAGGCCATCATAGTCGGCAATCGAGTTAATTCGATCGATTGCGGGCTGTAATGGTGCGGCGCCATTTGCGTCACGTGTTTCGGTGTCCATGAAGGAACGATAGAGGTCGCCGACCTTTTGCTCGTCGGTACCTTTAGCAAAATCACCGGTCGCTGTTTCTTCGATAATGGTTTTGACGTTTTCCTGAGATTCGTCCCGCAACATGTCGAACGTGCCATAGCGCGCCTTGTCGGCCGGAATCTCGGTTTCAGCAACCCAGGTGCCATTCATATAGGCAAAGAAGTCATCGCCAGGGCGAACACTCAGGTCCATGCCAGCAGAATCGATACCGGAGCCGAGCACTTTCGGCTGCTTCACAACGGCTTCTTCTTCGGTTTGTTGCCCACAGGCAACGAGAGTTAGCAGCGCGATTGCGCTGATGATTGTTTTATTCACGGATAGTCCCCTTACGGCTTTTCTACTTTAGTCTGTGTTCGATGCTTTCCGACCCGTTTTCGTTGCAATAGTTTGGCGCGAGGAAGCTCGTACCAGACACGATTTTGAGCGAAGATTGTCGAAAAGCTATTAAAACCCTTAAAAATGGTGCCTTTTTTCGGTAACGAGCAAGAACGTGCTTTCTAATTTCCTGCTAAACGTCGAGGTTTTCGACGGTCAGCGCGTTCTTCTCGATGAACTCGCGGCGCGGTTCAACCTGGTCGCCCATCAGAGTTGTGAAGACCTCGTCGGCCTTAACCGCATCATCGATTTTCACCTGCAAGAGGCGCCGCGTCTCCGGATTCACGGTTGTATCCCACAGCTGCTCCGGGTTCATCTCACCGAGCCCCTTGTAGCGTTGAATAGACTGTCCGCGACGCGCTTCGTTCATCAGCCAGTCAACGGCATCCGAAAACGATTCGATCGGCGACTGTTTTTCGCCTCGCTTGACGTACGAGTCCTCAGACAACAGGTCGTTAATTTTCGCCGCCAGCGCCATGATGTGCTTGTACTCGTTTGTACCGAAAAACTCGCGTGGCAAGTAACGCGTCGAGGCAATGCCGTGCTGAATTCGAGTGATGGCCATGCGCACGCCCTCACCGCCTTCGTCTCCCCGCTCGAGCTCCGCAGAATAGCTACCGACATTATTGTCTTCGGCGCGATCGCCCGTGCTCTTCGGCAAGGATTGCGACAATTCCTGTGACCATGCGGCCAGCGCATCAAGATCATCGGTGTTGTCGACCAGCGGCAGCTCACTGATCGCGCGCAAGACAACTTCGTCGTAACGCGGTGACAGGCGCTGGATGATACTTTCGACGGCAATGTGTTCTTTGGCCAGCGTTTCCAGCGCGACGCCGGACAATGGTGGCGCCTCAGCGTTGACGTACAGCGCAGCACCATCCATCGCCGCATTCAACAAGTAGGCGTTTAGCTCGGCGTCGTCCTTAACGTAAACCTCTTGTTTGCCGCGCTTGATTTTGTACAGCGGCGGTTGCGCAATATAGATATGTCCGCGCTCAATAAGCTCACGCATTTGTCGGTAGAAAAACGTCAACAGCAATGTTCGGATGTGCGAGCCATCAACGTCGGCATCGGTCATGATAATGATGCGATGATAGCGAAGCTTGTCAGGGTCGAAATCGTCCCGCCCTATTCCGCAACCCAGCGCCGTAATCAAAGTGCCCACTTCCTGGGACTGCAGCATTTTATCGAACCGCGCCTTTTCGACGTTAAGGATCTTTCCTTTGAGTGGCAGGATGGCCTGTGTGCGGCGATCTCGGCCTTGTTTGGCCGAGCCTCCAGCAGAGTCTCCCTCGACCAGGAAGATCTCTGAGAGCGCCGGGTCTTTCTCCTGACAGTCCGCCAGCTTGCCGGGCAGGCCCGCAATATCCAGCGCGCCCTTGCGACGAGTCATTTCGCGGGCCTTGCGGGCCGCCTCTCGGGCTCTGGACGCATCGACGATTTTTGACACTATCGCCTTTGCTTCCTGTGGATGCTCGAGAAGGAACTCTTCGAGTTTGCCCGCCATCGCCGACTCGACGATGCCTTTTATCTCGGACGAAACAAGCTTGTCTTTCGTTTGAGAAGAGAATTTTGGGTCCGGCACTTTGACCGACAAAACGGCCGTCAATCCTTCGCGCGCATCATCGCCACTTGGCGTAAATTTGTCTTTCTTGGCGTTGAACTCTTTCTCGATGTAGCTATTCAGGGTTCGCGTTAGCGCGGTGCGAAAACCGGCCATGTGTGTGCCGCCATCGCGCTGCGGAATATTGTTCGTGTAACAGAACATGTTTTCCGAATAGCCGTCGTTCCACTGCAGGGACGCCTCAACGACGACGTCATCTTTCAGCGTAGTAAAATGAAACACGGTGGGATGGATCGTTGTTTTGTTCCGATTAAGATAATCGACAAAGGCCTTGATGCCGCCCTCGTACTCGAACAGCTCTTCTTCCTCGCTGCGCTCATCAACGAGGTGGATGCGAACGCCCGAGTTCAGAAAAGACAGCTCGCGCAGGCGTCGCGCAAGAATTTCATAGTGAAACTGGATGTTCGTGAATGTCTTGTCGCTGGGCTTGAATCGCAGCGTTGTGCCGGTTCGATCCGTGTCCCCAATAACCGCCAACGGTGCCAAGGGCTCGCCATGCGCATATTCCTGCTGATGCGTTTTTCCATCACGGTGAACCGTGAGCACCAGGTGTTCGGACAGGGCATTAACAACGGACACGCCGACACCATGAAGGCCGCCGCTGACTTTGTAGGCGTTGTCGTCGAATTTACCGCCGGCATGCAGGACCGTCATGATCACTTCGGCCGCTGACCGCCCCTCTTCCGGGTGGATGTCCACCGGGACGCCGCGACCGTCATCACTGACGGTGACCGATTCGTCCGCATGAATGGTCACGGTTATGGTGTCGCAATGGCCGGCGAGCGCCTCATCGATTGAGTTATCGACGACCTCGAACACCATGTGGTGAAGGCCGGTGCCATCGTCGGTGTCACCGATATACATTCCCGGCCGCTTACGAACGGCTTCGAGGCCCTTTAAGACCTTGATATTACTGGAAGTATATTCTGTCGAGTCGGTCATTCGAAATCCTCAAAACGTAACCGACGCATTGTATCAAATCGGGGCCCGCAGAGTCGCCCCAAATGTTTCTTTTTTAAGGTGTTTTCGCCTGTTCCGGCGCCGTATATTTACCGAGGTGGAAAGAACTTACTTTTGAGCGCTGACGCCACCGTGTTCCACGTGGAACGTGACCGGCGCTTCCGGGAAGCTCAGGGCGTCTGGATCCAGGCTGGTGGCCACCACCTGACAACCCAGCCCCGCGACCGCCGCCATCAGCCGAGTTATTGACTCACCATCGAGCTCGGCCGCCGGGTCGTCCAACAGCAAAAGCAGCGGTCGCTCAAGGGCCGTCTGGGCGGTCTCCGTTGCCGCGAGAATCATTGAGCTTGCCAGTAGCTTCTGTTGTCCACGCGAAACCAGCTTTCGGGCCTGTCGCTCATCGCTACTAACCTTGACGTCGGCGCGATGCGGGCCCGCCTGCGTAGAGCCCAGGTGAAGGTCTCTCTCAACACCCTCTTCGAGCGCGAGCTCCAATGTCTTTTCCTTCGACCAGCCCTGTTGATACTCGAAGGCCAACTCGGTTTCCAACAGCGCATATCCATAATCTTGCAGGCTGTCCTGCGTCAGCTCGAGCACTCGGCGTCGGGATTCGTCCAGCTGGCTCGCGAGCCCCAGGAACTCCGCGCTCCAGCTACGAATGGTTGATTCAGACGATTTACTCTTCAGGGCTGCGTTGCGCTGTTTCAGCACGCGGCGAAACCGGCGCCAGATTAAAAGGTGCTCGTGTTCCACGTGGAACGCCACCCAATCCAGAAAGCGGCGCCTGAGCTCCGGACCACCGGCAATCAGGTTGTGTACCTCCGGATCTATCACCTGTAGCGGCAAGGCCTCCGCCAGCGCCGCCGCACCCGAACCCGCCTCCCCGCCAACGCGAACTTCCAGGCCTTCGCGACTATTCCGGGCCCCTACGGTGATGATTCCCTCACCGCGCTCTACCTCGCCGAAAAGCACAAAGTCCTGCTGGCCGTGCCGGGTCAGGTTCGCCGTGCTCGCACCACGAAACGATTTTCCGCGACCCAGATACGCCAACGCCTCCAGAAGACTCGTCTTCCCGGAGGCGTTAGGACCGATGATCAGATTGAAGCGCGGACCCAGAACAAGCTCCGCATTCTCAAGGCAACGAAAATTGGTCGCCCTAAAAAGGCGGATCATCTCGGGCCGCCCTGAATCAAAGGCGCATAGGCATAACTACAAACGTGCAATCCTCATTACCCGGCTGTCGAATGAGACAGCTTGAGTTGCTGTCCTGAACGGAAAGCGTTACGTCATCACCTTCAACGGCCCCAAGGGCATCCAACAGATAATTAACATTGAAGCCTATTTCTATGTCTTCCCCGGCGTATTCAACCGCCAGCTCTTCCTCTGCCTCTTCCTGCTCCGGGTTATGCGCCTGCAACACCACGCCGCTGTCACGAATCACCAGGCGTATGCCGCGGTACTTTTCGTTCGACAAAATAGCCGTACGCTGCAGGGCGCTCTTGAATTCACTGCGATCCGCTTTTAGCTCATTCGAAGACTCTTTCGGAATCACGCGATCGTATTCCGGAAAACGGCCGTCGATGAGCTTCGACGTAAACCGTATGCCGTCCAGCTGAATACGAACATGGTTCGCCCCAAGCTCGATATCGAGATCGCCCTCGCCAGACAGCAGTCGCTGCAATTCCAATACACCCTTTCTTGGCACAATGACTTGCTGCTCTTCCCGATCGTCGCCTGCCAGATCTGCCTGGCACAACGCAAGTCGGTGGCCATCCGTAGCAACCGCACGAAGGTGCTTCCCGCTTGTTTCAAGCAACATTCCATTCAGGTAGTAGCGAACATCCTGTTGCGCCATCGAAAAATGTGTCTTCTCAATCAATCTGCCCAGCGAAGCCTGACTGACCGTAATCGTCTGGCCCGCCTTGATGTCTTCGACCACCGGAAACTCTGCAGCCGGAAGCGTGACCAGGTTGAATTTACTCCGCCCTGCCCGAACGCTTAGCTTCTCACCACTCAGGCTCACATGAATCTCAGAGCCTTCCGGCACAGCTCGGCAGATATCCAATAGCTTGCGACCCGAAACAGTGATCTCACCGTCCGACTCGGCTTCTACGGCCGCCTGCGCAACCAACTCCACCTCAAGGTCTGTTGCCGTTACGGCAAGCTGTCCATCTTTGGCAATGATCAACACATTCGACAAAATCGGCATCGTCTGCCGTCGTTCTACAACACCAATTACGGCCTGCAGAGGCTTCAACAGCGCTTCCCGAGCTGCGGTAAACTTCATAGGTTCCACCTGTTAAT
>CAZMRZ010000056.1:0-18926 GCA_964568835.1 uncultured Woeseiaceae bacterium
GAAAGGGCGGCAAGGCTAACATCCATACCCTTGTCTTTCAACTGCTTATGGCGCCTTCTGGCGCGTTCTTCAGCGCTGGCCGTAAGGAAGATTTTTACCGAAGCGGAAGGAAATACGTGGGACCCCATATCGCGGCCATCAGCCACCAATCCCGGCGCTTGCTGGAAGGCCCTCTGGCGCGCCAAAAGGGACTCTCGAACGGCCGGTATTGCGGCCACGATTGAGGCCCCTGCCCCGGTCGATTCCTTACGAACCGACAGCGTAACGTCCTCGCCATCCAGTCGAATGCGCTCGGATCCATCTTCATTACTATCAAAACGTACATCGAGGTCGCCGGCGATCGCGGCCACGGCCTCGGCATTTCCGAGGCTGACTCCCTGTTTTCCGGCGGAAATAGCCGTCAATCGATAAAGGGCGCCACTGTCCAGCAAATGGTAATTCAGTGCCTCGGCTACACGCCTCGCGATTGTTCCTTTCCCCGAACCGCTGGGCCCGTCGATGGCAATTACCGGAATTAAGGTCACTGTCACCTTAATTCGCGATTGTCGGGTGGATTTCGGCGCCGAGGGCAGCCATCGTGTCACAAAACCCGGGAAACGACGTATCTACGGCAGCAACATTTTCGACTGTCACCTCATCCGAAGCGATGGTTCCAGCGATCGCCAGGGACATCGCGACACGGTGATCTCCGAAGCTCTGCACAGTGCCGCCACCCAATCGTCCGCCATGAACGACAGCGCCATCGTCCGTTTCGTCAACCTGGATTCCGAGTATTCGCATGCCGTCGGCCATTGCTGCTATACGGTCACTCTCTTTTACCCGTAGCTCACCGATGCCGGAAAAGTGCGTGGTCCCGACGGCTGCCGCCGCCGCGACAAACAAGACCGGGAATTCGTCTATCGCGAGCGAAACCAGGCCTGGATCTACCACACCGCCCATTAGCGTTGACGACCGGACCCGAATATCAGCCACCGGTTCTTCACCGAGAAGCTGCGGGTTCTCCAATGCGATATCGCCACCCATACCCTGAAGAATATCAATGACGCCCGTGCGCGTCGGATTAACACCCACTTCCTTAATCTGAACGTCGGCATTTTCCGCCAACAAAGCGGCGAGAATCACAAACGAGGCTGATGACAAGTCGGCCGGTACTCTTACATTGCCGCCGCGCAGTTTCTGGCCGCCTTCCAAAGCGATGGTTCCGTTGTTAACCGAAACTTCGACACCCATGGAACCGAACATTCGCTCCGTGTGATCCCGGGTGACGGCCGGCTCTGTCACGCTCGTCGTCCCGTCGGCGTAAAGTCCTGCCAATAGAACGGCTGATTTGACCTGCGCGCTGGCCATCGGCAGATCGTAATGAATGCCTTGTAGTCGCATTCCGCCGGAGATTTGCAGCGGCGGCGTACCATCGCAATCACTTTCGATAGCGGCACCCATCATCGTTAGCGGCTTGATGATGCGGCCCATCGGTCGGCCATTCAGTGACTCGTCGCCCGTCAAGACACTGCTGAACGACTGTCCACTCAGTAATCCGGCCATTAATCGCATCGCCGTTCCCGAGTTGCCGAGATCCAGATCGCCATTGGACCCACGCAACCCGCGTAACCCAACACCCTCAATCGACATCTCGGTCGCGCTGGGTTGTTGAATATCGACGCCCAACGATCGCATCGCTGTGAGCGTTGCAAGGCAATCCTCACCGGCCAGGAATCCACTGACTTCGGTTCGACCTTCCGCGACGCTGCCAAGCATCAGCGCACGATGAGACACAGATTTGTCCCCTGGCACAGTGACTGTGGCATCGCAAACCCTGGATGGAGTTACCTGAAAGCGCATTGAATAGACTTCAGCCGATCGCCTTGGGATAGGCGCCAAGCACTCTGAATAGCGAGCTGTTTTTCTCCAGCTTCGCCAACGCTTCGGATACGGGTGACTCTTCAGCATGTCCTTCAATGTCGATAAAGAACACGTAATCCCACTTCTTGCGTCGCGATGGGCGCGATTCGATGCGAGACATGTTGACGCCCTGCTCGGCAAAGGGCTGCAGAAGAGTGTGCAGGACACCGGCGCCGCCCGCCGTATCACTGGTGGATACAAGAATTGTCGTCTTGTCTTCGCCACTGGCTGCGAGCAGTTTTCGGCCCACCACCAGGAATCGAGTCGCATTGTCTGGATGGTCTTCGACATTGTTGACCATTATCTTGAGTTCATAGACGTCCGCCGCAACTTCGGGACCGATCGCGGCCGTGCCATCCTCATCCCGCGCGCGACGCGCGCCGGCCGCATTACTCGACATGCCGATCAATTCAACGTGTGGCAAATACTCCCGCAACCATCCGCGGCATTGCGCCAGTGATTGCTCATGCGCACAGATTCGGTCGATGTTCTCGAGCCCGGCAACCTTGCTCATCAAGTGTTGTTCGATCTTCAACTCAATCTCGCCCGCAATTTTGAGCGGCGAAGTGAGGAACATGTCCAATGTGTTGTTGACCGAGCCTTCGGTCGAGTTTTCGATCGGCACGACACCAAAATCGGCCGCGCCACATTCGACCTCCTGAAACACCTCATCGATCGAATGAAATGGTAATGCCCGAACCGAGTGACCGAAGTGTTTGAACACAGCGGTTTGGGTAAACGTCCCCTCGGGACCGAGAAAACCGATTTTCAGTGGTTCCTGCTGCGCGAGACAGGCGGACATGATCTCCCGGAAAAGACGCAACATTTCGTCGTCACGCATCGGGCCTTTGTTACGCTCAAGCACAGATCTTAGTACTTCCGCTTCGCGTTCCGGCCGGTAGTAATCGACCGCAGAACCGAGGTCACCCTTAGCAACGCCAACTTGCTGTGCAATGGTCGCACGCTCATTAATGAGTGCCTGAAGACGCTCATCAATATCGTTGATGTGTTTGCGGATCTCAGTGAGATCCAGGGTCTTTGAGTCTTTGCTCGCGCCGGCCATGCCTTACCAGTCCTGAAATCCTAATGGAATCCTGAGGTTATACAGGCTTACCAAGATTTCGCAACGTCAGAACACCCTCAATGGAGCCAATTGCGTCGAGCAGTTCCTGCGTTGGCTCGCCGTTGACGTCGACGATGCTGTAAGCGAACTCACCAACGGACTTATTCAATAAGTCCTCGATATTCAAACCGGCATTCGCAATACAGGTTGATACCTGGCCCACCATGTTCGGCACATTTGCATTAGCCAACGTGATGCGCCAAGCGTCGAGCCTCGGCAAGCGAGCTTCCGGGAAGTTCACAGAGAACCGAACATTTCCGTTCTCCAGATAATCCTTCACGTTTTCGGCGACCATAATCGCGCAGTTCTCTTCCGCTTCAGCTGTCGAGGCACCCAGGTGCGGCAAGGCAACGGCTTTCGGATGCGCAATCAATTCCGGCGTCGGAAAATCCGTCACAAAAGCGTGCAGCTTGCCACTATCCAGGGCAGCAATGGCTGCAGCATCATCAACGATTCCGCCACGAGCGAAATTGACCAGCACGCCGCCGTCATTCATGAGTGCAAGCCGACCCGCGTTGACAAGATTGCGTGTCGCGTCCATCAGAGGAACGTGCAACGTCACGAAATCGGCATGCTGAAACAGCTGATCCAAAGTCTCCGCATGCTCTACGCCGGATGATAATTGCCAAGCATTCTGAACTGTAATTGCCGGATCGAAACCAACCACTTTCATGCCAAGCGCGAACGCAGCGTTCGCGACCTCGACACCGATAGCCCCGAGTCCGATGACGCCAAGCGTTTTTCCTGGTAATTCAAACCCAACAAACTGTTTCTTGCCAGCTTCAACCGCCTTGTTAAGCGCGTCGCCGGACTCTTCCAGCGAGGCTACATAATCGCTGGCACGACAAAGATTTCGCGCACCGATCAACATGCCTGCAATTGCGAGTTCTTTGACAGCGTTCGCGTTTGCACCGGGCGCATTGAATACCGGAACACCACGCGCGCTCATCGCATCGATAGGAATATTGTTAGTGCCTGCGCCTGCACGTCCAATCGCTGCAACAGTCGACGGAACTTCCATATCATGCATATTCTGTGAACGAAGCAATATGGCGTCAGGATGTGCGATTTCCGACGCTACTTCATAACGCTCTCTGGGCAAATGGCGTAAACCGGCGACGGCGATGTTATTAAGTGTGAGTATTTTGAACATTCGTATTCTCTCTTGCGAAGCGGCCAGGCCTGCTCAGCCATGGGTCCGTTCGAATTCAGCCATAAACGCGATCAAGGCATCGACAGCCTCTTCACTTACAGCGTTATAAATTGATGCGCGCATACCACCAACAGAGCGATGGCCCTTCAGGTTGGTTAGCTCTGCGGCATGACTCTCCTTAAGGAAACGGGCGTCGAGCTCAGCATCCGCCAGAATAAATGGCACGTTCATTCGGGACCGGCAGTCAATCGCTACCGGGTTTGAGTAAAACGCGGAATCGTCGATCGCGGCGTAAAGCTTGCTCGATTTCCGACCGTTGACGTCAGCCATTGCTTCGACGCCACCTTTATTAAGCAACCATTGAAAAACCAGGTCCGCGACATACCACGCGAACGTCGGTGGCGTGTTGGTCATGGAGTCGGAGTCCGCGTAGGACTTCCAGGTCATCAGATGAGGATTGTTTGGCCGAACCCGATCAAGCAACTCGTTCTTTACAATCACCAAAGTAATACCGGCAGGCCCGATGTTTTTCTGTGCGCCTGCGTAGATGACGCCGAACTGACTTACGTCGATCGGTCGAGACAAAATGTTGCTCGACATATCGGCAACCAGTGGCACATCCCCGCCCGGTACGAAATTGAATTCAACACCGGCAATAGTTTCATTGGGTGTGTAATGCAAGTACGCCGCATTCTCGCTGCGGCGCCAGCTTGACTCATCAGGAATATAGGTGAAGTTCTTATCGGAAGAGTTCGCCGCAACATTGGCGTTGCAAAACTTCGCAGCTTCACCGGCTGCCTTCTTCCCCCAACTTCCTGTAACGACATAGTCAGCCGTGTCTTCAGGCGTCGAAAGATTCAACGGCGCCATCGCCATCTGCAGGGTCGCACCACCTTGCGGAAACAACACGCTGTAGTCATTCGGGACGCCGAGCAATTTACGCAGGTTCGCCTCGGCACGAGCGGCCAGTTCGACGAACTGTTTGCCCCGATGGCTGACCTCCATGACCGACATACCTGTACCTTGCCAGTCAAAAATATCTGCATGAATTTGTTCAAGTACTTCGAGCGGAAGCGCGGCCGGGCCGGCACTGAAATTGTAGACGCGAGACATGTCGCTTTGGTCCTTCGGGTTATTGAATGGCTACTGGTGAGCTATGTTAGGCCGCGTATTGTTACGCTTTGAAGTCGCAATTGCACTACATAAATCGGGATAACGATATAGCGAAAATCGAAGGTCTAAATCGCTTAAATCGCACCGTTTTGGTGCATTACTCTTCCTCTTCCTCAATAGCCTCAATGCGTGCCAGACCAACGAGTCTTTGACCTTTTCCAACGCGAATCAGTCGAACACCCTGGGTGTTTCGCCCCATGATCGAAATATCATCGACGCCGGTCCGGACCAAAGTACCGTTTGAGCTAATTAGCATGACCTCATCGTCGTCAGCCACCTGCAAGGCACCCACCGTCTTTCCGTTTCTGTCAGTTGTCTGAATCGCGATCACGCCCTGACCACCACGACCTTGAACCGGGAAATCATCCATCGGAGTTCGTTTGCCGTAGCCATTTTCGGTCGCTGTGAGAATCAATCCCTCACGCATAATGGAAAGCGCGATAACTTCATCGCCAGCTGGCAATTTGATGCCTCTGACGCCCGCAGCGCCGCGGCCCATTGGACGAACATCTTCTTCCTTGAATCGAATCGACTTGCCATGACTTGCGACTAACAAGACCTCCGCTTCGCCGTTGGTTATCTCGACGTTGACGAGCTTGTCGTCATTGCGTAAATCGATCGCAATAATTCCGTTTGCTCGCGGGCGTGAGAACTGAGTTAACGGGGTTTTCTTAACGGTGCCTGCCGAGGTCGCCATGAATACGAAATGACCTTCCTCATATTCACGAATCGGCAGCACGGCGTTGATGCGCTCCCCATCTTCAAGCGGTAACAGATTTACAATTGGCTTGCCACGTGACCCGCGACTGGCTTGAGGTACCTGGAAGACCTTGAGCCAATACATCTTGCCGCGACTTGAGAAGCACAGAATGGTGTCATGGGTATTTGCAACGAAGAGCTTGTCGACAAAGTCTTCATCCTTAACCTTCGTTGCCGACCGGCCGCGGCCGCCACGTTTTTGAGCCTGATAAGCCTCAATCGGTTGCGCCTTGGCGTAGCCACCGTGTGACAGAGTGACCACAACTTCTTCTTCCGGAATCAGGTCTTCAACACTGAGGTCCGAATGGTCCTGAACGATCTCCGTACGTCGTTCATCGCCGTAGGCGTCCCGAACTTCAATCAACTCAGCCTTGATGACATCGAGTAACTGATCGGGGTTCGCCAAGATACTAGAAAACTCTTTAATTTTCTCCAGTACCTCTTTGTATTCTTTAATTATTTTATCTTGCTCAAGTCCCGTCAAACGATGCAGGCGCAAGTCAAGAATCGCCTGCGCCTGAACAGCGGACAGGCGGTAATTGCCATCGATGAGACCGGATTCTGTCTCCAGACCATCGGGTCGGGTATCCATAGCGCCAGCACGCTCGAGCATGCCGGTTACCGCGCCAGGTGCCCAGTCCTTGGCCATAAGACCGACCTTCGCCTCAGCAGGAGAAGCTGACGCTTTGATCATCGATATGACTTCGTCGATATTCGCAAGTGCAACGGTCTGGCCTTCCAATACGTGCGCGCGATCACGTGCCTTGCGCAGATCGAAAATGGTGCGACGAGTAACAACCTCACGGCGGTGCGAGAGGAACGCCTCGAGAATCTGCTTCAGGTTCAGGAGCTTCGGCTGGCCGTCGTGCAACGCCACCATATTGATGCCGAACACACTTTGCATCGACGTCTGTTTGTACAGATTATTCAGGACGACATCACTGATTTCACCTGTCTTGAGCTCAATATAAATACGCATGCCGTCTTTGTCGGACTCATCGCGTAGCTCACTGATACCCTCGATTTTTTTCTCGCGAACCAGGTCTGCGATCTTTTCTATCAGCCGCGCCTTGTTAACCTGATACGGCAGCTCGGTAACAATAATCGCTTCCTTGCCACGCGAATTGACTACTTCAACCGACGTGCGGGCACGAATATGAACCCTGCCTCGTCCCGTCCGGTACGCAGAATAGATTCCAGCGGCGCCATTGATGATGCCAGCGGTCGGGAAATCCGGGCCAGGTATGTGCTCCATCAGCCCCGGGACATCAATCATCGGGTCTTCAATCAACGCCATGCAGGCATTGATCACTTCAGTCAGATTGTGCGGCGCAATATTTGTCGCCATGCCAACCGCGATTCCCGACGACCCGTTAACCAGTAAGGTGGGAATTCTTGTCGGCATCACCGACGGTTCGCTTTCAGAGCCGTCGTAGTTTTCCACGAGATCGACGGTCTCTTTGTCGATATCGGCGATTAACTCATGCGCGATCTTCGACATTCGAACTTCGGTGTAACGCATGGCAGCTGGAGAGTCGCCATCGACAGAACCGAAGTTACCCTGGCCGTCCACCAGCATGTAACGCATCGAAAATGGCTGCGCCATTCGAACGATGGTGTCATAGACTGCGGAATCGCCATGTGGGTGATATTTACCAATAACATCACCGACGACACGCGCCGATTTCTTATAGGGTTTGTTGTAGTCGTTATTGAGTACCCGCATCGCGTGCAGCACCCGACGGTGGACCGGTTTTAGTCCATCACGAACATCGGGTAATGCGCGACCAACGATGACACTCATCGCATAGTCGAGATAGGACTGCTGCATCTCTTCTTCGAGACTTACAGACAGCAATTCCTGAGCAACTTCAGCCATATTTTCCTACTTTTCCTGATTAAAATCTCAGCGTGATCCCGATCCGCGAACCGGGTCCAAATTGTAAATTTTTGCTGGATTTCAAGCGAACAATGTTGTGTGGGTGCTGTGCCTGTTTCGGCCTTAAATTAATGGCCGGATAAGGCTGAGAATAATACCATACCGAGTGCCGAAACAGCAGTGTTTTAGCCCCTTTCAGCGCTATTTAAAACGCCGCTGGAACTGGCCAAGATGACGCGTATACTCCCCCGACTATGCAGCATTGCGATACCTTGATTGCGCCCCGATGGTGCGTCCCCGTCGAACCGGCAAATACCGTCCTCACAAACCCCGGTATTGTCATCAATGACGGTCGGGTTACGGACGTCCTGCCACTCGCCGAGGCGCGCGACAAATATCAGGCAAGCGCCTTCATCGAAAGACCCGATCACCTTCTGATCCCGGGATTTGTGAACACCCACACACATGCCGCTATGACGCTGATGCGGGGCCTTGCAGATGACCTGCCGCTGGAGTCCTGGCTGAATAAGGGCATCTGGCCAACGGAAAAGCGCTGGGTTGGCGCGGAAATGGTCCGGGACGGCACTGAGCTCGCCATAGCCGAGATGATTTCAGGCGGCACGACCTGCTTTAGTGACCAGTATTTCTTCCCGGAAATCGTCGCTGAGACGGCCGTGGACCTCAACATGCGAGCAATGGTTGGTACGCCGATCATTGAATTCCCGACCGCCTGGGCGAATGACGCGGCCGAGTACATGCACAAAGCGACCGAGTTGGTGCATGACCCGTATGTCGACCATCCTCTGGTCTCGACCTGCTTTGCACCCCACTCCACCTTTGCGCTTTCCGACGAGTCCTTCGTTGAACTTCGTGTCCTGGCTGATCAGCTGGATGTCAGGACGCAGATTCATCTACATGAAACAACGACTGAAATCGCGATGGCGATGGAGAGGACGGGGAAACGGCCCTTCGATCGCTTGCACGAGCTCGGACTGATCAACGCGTCGTTACTTGCGGTTCACGCCGTGCATCTGAGCGATGAAGAAATCGAGCAGTTTGCCGAGTCGAGCGTCAATGTTGCCCATTGCCCACGATCGAATCTAAAACTTGGCAGCGGCATCGCGCCCGTCGCTCGATACCGCGAAGCGGGAATCAATGTCGCGATCGGCACTGATAGTGCTGCAAGCAATAACACGCTTAACATGCTGTCTGAAATGCGTACAGCCGCCCTGCTGGCGAAAGGCGTTACTGCGGATGCATCGGCGATCAACGCGCACGAAGCCCTCAGGATGGCAACGCTGGTCGGAGCCACGGCTTTAGGATTAGCCAATGAAACAGGGTCCATTGAGGCCGGCAAATGGGCGGACCTTGCTTGCGTCGATTTGAGTCACCTGAACAGCCAGCCCGTCTACGATCCGGTTTCGCAGCTTGTCTACACCGCCCGAGCTGATCAGGTCACCGACGTCTGGATCGCTGGTAAACATCAGCTGGATAATGGAGAGTTGACGCAAATCGACACAACGAACGTATTACGACGATGCAATGAGTGGCGCGACCGCTTCGCCGCATCGCCCGACTAAGACAGGCAAGAAGACCAATGAACTCCGTTAGAGACAATGTTGACCCGGCTGAAGTGGCCAAGTTTGATGCGCTCGCCTCGCGCTGGTGGGACCCGGATGGCGAATTTCATACCCTGCATGAAATCAATCCGCTGCGGTTGGACTGGATTCGCCAACGCGCACAGCTCGCCGACAGCAAGGCGATTGATATCGGCTGCGGTGGCGGCATTCTCGCAGAATCTATGGCTGTTGCAGGCGCGACCGTCATCGGAATCGATATGGCGGAAGGTCCGCTAACCGTCGCTCGACTGCATCAGCATGAGTCCGACGCAAAAGTTGAATACCGGCAGGCGACGGCCGAGGAGCTTGCTGCCGAAGAACCCGGGGTCTATGACGTAGTCACCTGTCTTGAAATGCTGGAGCACGTTCCGGATCCATCGCAGGTTATCCGGTCTTGCGCAGAGCTCGTTAAGCCCGGCGGACATGTCTTTTTCTCGACGATTAACCGCAACCCGAAATCTTTCGCGTTCGCTATCGTTGGCGCCGAATACGTACTAAAACTATTGCCCGCTGGAACCCATGAGTATGAAAAATTCATTCGTCCATCGGAGCTCGAATCATGGGCACGCCACGCGGGCCTTTCGTTAAAGGAAAGTATCGGCATGCATTACAACCCCTTCACAAAAGACTATCGGCTGGGCAAGGGCCTTGACGTCAACTACATGATGCATTTTCAACGTGACTGAGCTAAACGGCGCAGAGTACAACGCCGTGCTTTTCGATCTTGATGGGACGCTCGTGGATACAGCGCCCGATATGGTGGCTGTATTGCAGCACCTGCAACAGCAACACGGGATCGATCCAGCACCCTACGAGTTGGCGCGCTCCAATGTATCGAATGGCGCTATCGGGCTACTGTCCGTCGGCTTCCCCGACTTCGACGTCCAGTTTGGCGACGAACTACACGAACAGTTCCTCGAGCGTTATGCCGAGACGATCTGCGAGGAATCGAGAGTCTTTGCGGGCATCGCCACGTTATTGGATGAGCTGGAGGCCATGAATTGCCCCTGGGGCGTCGTAACCAACAAACCCGGGGAATTGACCGCGCCATTGCTCGCGGCCCTGGGTCTGGCCGATCGATCAGCCTGCATGGTTAGTGGAGATACCCTGTCTGTCCGCAAACCGGATCCGGCACCCTTGCTGCTTGCCTGCGACATCATCGGCGTTGAACCCGAAACGTCGATATACATTGGGGATGCAGAACGCGACATCGAAGCCGGTCAACGGGCTGGCATGGCAACCATTGCCGCCGCCTACGGCTACATTACGCAGGACGATGATCCGCGGGAATGGGATGCCGACGTGATCGCCATGACCGCCGAAGAACTCACGCAAATCGTCCTCAAAGCAGTTAATCTTGAGGCCTGATGAACTCACTCACGATTGATCCCCTTTATCTGACTCTTGGTCTTCCAGCGGCCGCTATTGGATTGCTGATGGGCCTGTTGATCGCCTGGTTGGTCGGGAAGAGTCGCCATAAGCGAATGGTCGAAGAACGTGAATCGGCTTTCGAACTCGCAAACGCCAGGCTCACGCAAACCTTTACAGAGCTGTCCAACCGCTCGTTGCAGGCCAATAGCGATACCTTCCTCAAGCTGGCGGAGCAAAGACTCGACACTCAGCAGGAAAAAGCGAAGAGCGAGTTGAGCGAACGCGAGAAAGCGGTCGAGGCTTTGGTCAAACCAATAAACGAAGCGCTAAAAGAATCGCGAAAACAGATATCTGAACTCGAGAAATCTCGCAGCGAAGCCTACGGCGGCATCAAGAATCAGCTCGAGGAAATGCAGCTCAACCAAAAATCCCTGAAGCAGGAAACGCAAAACCTCGTCAACGCACTGCGCCGTCCTGAGATCCGGGGCCGTTGGGGCGAAATCACCTTACGGCGTCTCGTCGAGTTGGCCGGCATGGTCGAGCACTGCGACTTCGTAGAGCAAGTTCACACGTCAAACGACGGGCAGGTTTTTCGTCCGGATATGGTCGTTCGGATGCCAGACCATCGAGAGCTGGTTGTCGACGTCAAGACGCCGCTCGATGCCTACCTCACCGCCGCCGAAGCTCCCGACGATGCGCAACGACAGCTTGGACTTAAACGACATGCAAAAAACGTTCGGGCGCACATTCGAATGCTGGCGTCCAAGGCGTACTGGAATCAGTTCGAAGAGAGCCCCGAGTTCGTTATTCTGTTTATTCCCGGGGACCAGTTTCTCAGCGCAGCGCTGAATGAGGAGCCAGACCTCATAGAATACGCGCTATCTGAACAGATCATTCTTGCCACACCGACAAGCTTTGTCGCTCTGTTGAAAGCGGTGGCCTACGGCTGGCGACAGCTGACGCTCGCAGACAATGCGAAAGAGATTCGAGTTCTCGCAGAGGACCTGTACGCCCGCCTCGCTACCTATGTCACGCACATGAATAAAGTCGGCCGACAACTGAACAGCAGTGTCGAAAACTTCAACAGGGCCGTCGGTTCACTCGAACGCAACGTCTTGCCCGGCGCTCGCAAGTTTGTGGAGCTTGGCGTGCATCCGAAGAAAGAAGTGGAAAAACTCGAAACCATTGAATCTGTGCCACGCACAATGATCGAAGGAAATGACTCTTGACGATGGACCCCCGGACGTACACCTACTCTGACGACGTCCTCAAGAACCGAATAATTCTAATCACGGGCGCAAGCGATGGCATCGGTAAAGCTCTCGCGATCGAATCCGCTCGGCTCGGCGCTCAAGTGATTCTGCACGGTAGAAACACCGCGAAACTTGAGAGCGTCTACGACGAGATCGAGGCGATGGAATCGACAGCACGCCCGTCGATTGCTGTGCTCGACCTGGAGTCTGCCAACGCGGAGAGCTACACGTCGCTAGCTTCAAGCATCGAAGATGAGTTTGGGCGTCTGGACGGCCTTGTTCATAACGCCAGCATTATTGGTGAGCTGTATTCCATCGAACAATATGATGCTGTTTTGTGGCAAAAGGTCATGCACGTCAATGTGACCGCAGCCTTCGCACTCACCCAGGTCCTGCTGCCGTTCTTGAAGCAATCCGATGATGCCTCCGTTATCTTCACCAGCAGCGGCGTCGCCCGGGTTGGGAGGGCTTTTTGGGGCGCCTATTCCGTGTCCAAATTCGCCACCGAGGGCTTGTCTCAAGTGCTCGCCGACGAGCATCGCAATTCGGCACTGAGATCGAACTGCATAAACCCCGGCGCAACACGAACCAAGATGCGTCTTTCCGCTTTTCCTGGCGAAGATCGGGATGCTCTGAAGACGCCTGAGGAAATACTCGCGCCCTATATCTACCTGCTGGGCCCGGATGGCAAGGGGATCACGGGCGAGAGCTTCAACGCACAATAAGATATTACATCAATAAAGTCTTATAACTTACCGTCTTCTATAGGGATTATCAGACCTCTTCTTAAACGTTTTGGGCGTCCTGGGCTCATCGACTGGGGCTTCAAGACCGGCCGCCTTATACAGTTCTTTTACTTGCGGTGGGGTCAATGCCTCGTGCTTTCCACGATGTAGCTTTCGCGGTAATTGAATAGGACCGTAGGCGACTCGAATAAGGCGGCTAACCTCAAAGCCGACAGCCTCCCAGAGCCTCCGTACCTCACGATTTCGCCCTTCTTTGAGCGTTACATTGAACCAGCGATTGGCGCCCTCGCCGCCACCTGGCTCAACGCTGTCGAAGTGGGCGGGCCCATCGTCGAGCTCGATACCTGACTGTAGTTTCTCAAGAAGGGAACGACCGGGATTTCCATGGATTCGAACGGCGTACTTGCGGACTATTTCGGCGGAAGGGTGCATCAGAGCATTAGCCAGCGTGCCGTCTGTGGTGAATATCAGCAAACCTGTCGTGGAAAGGTCAAGCCGTCCGACAGCGACCCACCGTGATCCGCCAAGTCGTGGCAAGGCATCGAAAACGAGCTTACGTCCCTCCGGGTCTTCCCGGCTGGTGAGCTCGTCGCCTGGTTTGTTATAGATGATGTGTCGGTGAGCAAGAGGGGTTGAACGTAAACCCAACGGCCGGCCATCGAGCGTAATCCTCTCCGTGCCCTCGATATGATCACCTAACTCGGCAACTCGACCGTCGATGCTAAGGCGCCCTTCTCTGATCAACGTCTCTATCTTACGACGAGACCCATGGCCCGCCGCTGCCAGGACTTTCTGGATACGATCAGCCAACCGGTTGTGGCCATTCAGAAACAGCCAACTCTTCTTCTTCCGCCGGTTCTTCAAGCTGCTCTTCAAGCTGATCTTCAATAAGTTCGTCCGGGTCTTCTGCGTCTTCCGGGTAAAGAACGGGCAAGTTGCTCGCATCCGCTTCCGCCGAACCAGCATCGTGCACCTCGGCATCTTCCGCACCGTCCCGTCCCTCGACATCGGGCAGGTTCAGCTGAACTCTCAAGCTTTCCCAGTCGGAAAGGTCTGCAAGCGGTGGCAGATCATCCAGTTTCTTAAGACTGAAGTAGTCGAGAAAACCCTTCGTGGTGCCAAACATCGCAGGTCGCCCCGGTACATCACGGTGACCAACGACGCGAACCCATTCACGTTCCAGCAACTGTCGTGTAATGTTACTGCTGACGGACACACCGCGAATCTCTTCAATTTCGCCGCGGGTGATCGGTTGCCGGTAGGCGATCAGCGCCAGTGTTTCGAACAATGCACGAGAGTAACGCGGCGGGCGATCTTCCCACAGCTTCTGCAAACGGTCCGCCATTGAAGACTTTACTTGCATCCGAAACCCGGAAGCCACTTCGGATACCACGATTCCTCGATCTTCGTACTCGTCATTCAAGGTCGCAATCGATTTGCGAATCTCGGACTTTTCCGGCGCCATGCGGCCGTCGAAAAGCCCTTGCAGCTGATCGATACTCAGAGGCCGCCCTGCAGCGAGCAGAGCAGCTTCAAGAAAATATTTGATTTCGTTCTCGTCCATTAATCCTCTTCCAGGGTACTCGTGTCTTCAGCAAACTCCGGGCCCTCGTCGCCGACAAGTCGAACCGATGACGCTGCACGAATGTGTAGTGGCGCGTACTGCTCCGCCTGTACAACTTCGATAACTGATTCTCGTAAAAGCTCTAGCACTGCGATGAATGTCACAGCGACGCCCATGCGTCCTTCTTCGGGATCAAACAAATCGGCGAAGCCGGTGAATTCATTTGCCTTGATGCGTGTCAGTATCTCGCTCATACGCTGACGCACGGAAAGCGGTTCGCGTTGCATGTGAAGGTTGGAGAACATCTCAGCGCGTTTAAGCACATCGTGAAATGCGAGCAACAACTCTTTCATCGAAACGTCGGGTAACTTCGTCGTCACTTTTCGCTCGGGAGCATCTGCTGACGCAACAAAGACATCGCGCTCCAGTCGCGGCAGATCGCTTATATCTTCAGCTGCTTTCTTGAAGCGCTCATACTCCTGCAATCGACGTACGAGTTCGGCACGAGGATCATCCTCATCCTCTTCTTCCACTACGGGCCGCGGCAGCAGCATTCGCGATTTGATCTCAGCCAACATCGCAGCCATGAGCAGATACTCGCCAGCGAGCTCAAGCTGCATTTCATGCATGACTTCGATGTACTGAACGTACTGTTTTGTTATTTCTGCGATCGGGATATCAAGGACGTCAATGTTCTGGCGCCGGATGAGATACAGAAGAAGGTCCAGCGGACCCTCGAACGCTTCAAGGAAAACCTGAAGCGCATACGGCGGGATATAGAGGTCTTGAGGCAGTGTTGTGACCGGCTCACCGTCCACGACCGCAAAAGGCATCTCGGATTGCGCCGGCGACTGTTTTTCGTCCTGAGGGGGCTTGGGGGCGTCTTCAGGTGTCAGGACTGTTAATTCAGGTTTCATGCGGTTTCCGGCAGATTACGCTGTGTAGCGCGGCGTATATCGGCGCATTCTATCGTATATCTACGTTGTCAGGTGAACTGGCTGACGTCCCCACGACCGACCCGTAAGACCTCGACTTTTCCGCCCGACATATCAAGAACGGAGGTCGGTTCAATACCTGTTGGGCCGCAGTCGATGATCACCTCTATCTGATTGCCTATGCGCTCTTCAATTTCGGCCGGATCTGTCAATGGCATATCGTCCCCCGGCAATGTCAGCGTGGAACTCATTATTGGCTCACCCAGCGCCTCGAGCATGGCCTGCACTAATGGATGCTCCGGAACCCGTAAACCGATCGTGCGTCGCTTGGGGTTTTGCAACATTTTCGGAACCTCCCGCGTAGCGGGCAGGATGAAAGTGTATGGCCCTGGGGTGAGCGCCTTGATGAGTCGATACGCCCAGTTATCAACGCGTGCGTAGAGACTGATTTCGGAAAGATCTGCGCACACCAAGGTGAAATTGTGCTTTTTATCCGTTCGCCGAATGCGTCGAATCCGGTCGATCGCCTTCCTGTCACCAATATGGCAACCAAATGCGTAGCTGGAGTCAGTTGGATACGCCACCAGTCCACCACTTTGTATAGAGCGAACAGCCATCGACACGCGATGCGGTTGCGGGTCAGTCGGGTGCATTTCAATGAGTTTGGCCACGGGCGGATTGTAAGGTAGCAATGCCTTCGCGGATACCCTTTCAATACGCTATTATTCGCGGCCATGATGATCGCCCAGAAGGGCCCAATGAATCTTTTATTTGAATTCCTGCCACTAATCGTGTTCCTCGGTGCCTATATGTACAAGGACATCTATTTTGCGTTGGTGGTTTTGATGATCGCGATGCCGATTGGTCTATTGGCAAAATACATCCGCACACGCTCGCTCGATAAGATGTATTTATGGTCGACAGTATTCTTGCTGATCGCGGGCGCGTTTACGTTGTATTTCCGAAACCCGCTTTTCTTGTATTGGAAAGCGACCGTCTTTTACTGGATTGTCGCAATCGCTTTTCTGGGCAGTCAGTTTTTCGGCAAGACGACGCTTGCGCAGCGATTCTTCGGTCTCCTGGATGGCTTTGCCCTTGACAAAATCTCCGCCTCTCAGTGGACCAGGCTGAATATTGTCTGGGTGCTGTTTTGCGTGGGTGTCGGCGCCTTGAATATTTATGTTGCCTACAATTTCGAAGAAGCGACATGGGTGAAGTTCAAGGTGTTTGGACTGATGGGGATTACCTTTGTGTTTTTGCTCGTACAAACAATCTGGATCGCTAATGTGATCGGGCTTGATGAATTCAGCCAGGACCAGGAGGAAGATTGATGTGGTATGCAGTTATTTCTGAAGATCATGACGGTTCGCTGGAAAAACGGCTCGCCGCACGTCCCGACCATGTAGCCAGGCTAACGACATTGCGAGATGAAGGTCGGCTTCTGATTGCCGGGCCACATCCCGCCGTCGATTCTCCAGACCCGGGGCCTGCAGGGTTTACCGGCAGCCTGGTCGTTGTCGAGCTCGACTCGCTGGAGTCTGCACAAGCATGGGCGGACGCAGACCCCTATGTTGCCGCTGGCGTATATAGAAAGGTCACCGTCAAACCATTTAACCTGGTCCTGCCATGACAGAAGGTCGTGTCCGCAAGATCGAATCGCGGCTAAATGAGGCGTTTTCACCCGACGAATTGCTGGTGAAGGATCAGAGCCATCTTCATGCCGGGCATGCGGGTGCACAGGCTGGTCTCGGTCACTTTGAAGTCAGGATAGTCGCTGACGCTTTCCAGTCTTGCAGCCGAATTCAATGTCATAGGCTGATTTATGAAGCTCTTGGCCAAATGATGGACACCGATATTCATGCCTTGAGTATTCAGGCAAGCACAAAAAAGATGGATCTTTCCGGGAACACCGACATCTAATAGTTTATTATTCGCGAAATTTTCACAAAGGACTCAACAAATGAATTTATCCTTCGGTTCCAAATCAATTGGAACGCGACTAACTGCGGCACTGCTGGCAGCTGTCGTTTTGCTGGCGACAGCAACCGCTTCAGCGCAATCACCGAGCTTCGACAAAGAGGTTCTGGATTTACTACTGGAGTCACGCAGCCAGAAACCGGCCAGCCAGGCTACAGCGGCAGAAGTCCAGTCCGCGACCGATGAACTGGCGGGCATCTATGCGGTGACCGACCTCCCCCGAGCGATCGAGCTGGGTAATGCACCGCAGATCCGGGCTCAACTGGAACTTCAAAAAAGAGCCGTTTTGTTCAATGCGTTTGCGAACGATTTCTTCGCCAAAAATCAGGCGACCGATCAGGAGATCTTCAATGCGTACGAGGAACAGGTTGCGATCAATCCACCCAGGGAATTCAAAGCCCGCCATATTCTCGTTGATACTCAGGGAGCGGCGATCGCGCTGATCGAAGAACTGAAAGACGGCGCTGACTTCGTTGCCCTCGCTAAGGAAAAATCAACAGGACCATCCGGACCATCAGGCGGTGATCTCGGCTGGTTTACAGCAGCGGCAATGGTCAAGCCATTCTCCGAAGCTGTAGCAACGATGGAGGACGGCGCGTTCACCATGGCTCCAGTGCAAACTCAGTTTGGTTGGCACGTCATACTTCGAGAGGATTCTCGCGAGAGCGCGGCACCGCCGCTAGAGAGTGTTCGGGATGTTATTAAGCAAAGAATTGAACAGCAAAAATTCCAGGATTTCATAGCGAATTTGCGTACAAAAGAAGCCGAGTAAATTCGACTTAACTTAATACCAAGAATTTGTTCAGTTTAGGGCGCCATTTGGCGCCCTTTTCTTTGCGCGAAAGGGAACTGTGAAGCTGGTCACACCCGCCTACGATGAAGGAACCTAGTATTGCTCGCGAGTCATCTCTAATCGCTCGGAGGTGGCTTCTCCAACCCTCGCATCTCCTTCACAGGTTGATACGAGAACTAAGTCGGCAAGGACGCCGACTTTTTTATGCCTGCAGAAAACGCAGGCAAAGAAAAAGGCCACCGAGGTGACCTTTTTCCTAGATGTTCGAAAAGCCTAGCGTTGCGTTGCTATCAGCCACCGACGAGCGAAGTCAGAGCCGTCTTTTCGAACGAATCCCTTATCTGAGGATTTCAGTTCTGTCAGAAATCATCGATCCGTCCCGCGACGGCCGAACACCTCGGAATGTCCACATGTCTCCGGATGGTGCGAAATCACGACCAAGACTCGACGTGTAGTCGATTGTTAAATCGCCCATCTTCGCCGTGCCATTCATCCGATTGATTGATGAAAGCATGCCGGAGACAAATACTTCGGTTGAGCCCGGTATGTATCGCTGATCAGAAACGTTCACAGCATCAGCGTAGTACCAACCTGAAGAAACGATAGATCCCTGGACGGCAACAAAGTCACCTAGTCGCAGACTATCAAGCATCTCTTGAGAAGCCATTACGAGCTGACCCAT
>CAZMRZ010000057.1:0-18533 GCA_964568835.1 uncultured Woeseiaceae bacterium
GACACTTCCGTCACTAGTACTGTAGGTGATGCTGCCACCGGCATCATCATGGTTGCCGCGGCGGCTGGTGGTGTTAAGAGCACGTCTATTATGACAACTCAGGTGCGATTTACGAACTTGTAAAAGTAGTCCTCTATCGTCAGCGTCAATTTATACGAGCTTTCTGACCGATCCGTGATGCGCACGTAATGGCGGCAGTCCTGATCGTTGGTCACGACCAGAATCGGTGCCGCGAGCGTTTCGAAGGTGCGCAAGCTGATGCGCCCCCGGATCAGGCGATCGGTGTTGATCAGGGCGTCGAACTCCTGTCGCCTGTAGTCAGGCGCAGCCGAGGTCAGCAGCAACCCCGTGTCCATTATGACGATATCGAACAAGTATTCGATGTTGCCGGTCTCCCGATGCGCCCAACAAGGCGGCAAGTCCCGGCCACCCAGGCGACCGGTCAGGTTTCTGACCTGGCCTTCGAGATCTCGCGCCCGCAACGAGTCGTCGAGTTTCTGTGCCAGCGAATCCGCATCGGTTATTCGATCGGCCGTTTGCTGGTTGAAGTTGTCTATGACGTCGCGAGCCCTGATCACCTCAGAAACGAGATCCGGGGACCGGGCATTCGTGGGCCCAAATGCCTGCTCGAGGCCCTCCTTGAGCCGTAGCGCATCTCGCATTTCCCCCGCTGCCCGGTCGCTGTTCGCCGAGATGTCGGAGACCAGATCCTGAATCTCTGTCAGCTCGGCGAGTTGAGTATCCCGGTCTGTCGATTCTTTCTTCAGGGCGTCGAATCTGGCCTGCAGCTCAAGCACCGGCACAAGCTCGTCGAAAAACGCCTTTCGTTCCTCGTCGGAAGCGGACTCAAGGCGCTCATCAATACGGCTGAATGCATCCTGCTGCGACTCGAGCGAGGCTTCGAGTTCCCCTTTCTCCGCCGCCACGACTTCCAGGTCAAGTCTGTCTTTCTGGTGTTGGAAAAACGCGAAAATCAGCAATGCGAAAAAGAGGATGAAGCCGATCTCACTCAGGGTCGTGCTAAAAAAGAACGAGCGTCGATCGGCGCTCATTGTATAGCCTGTGACATCACTCGCGCCGGTCCTCGTTCGATTTCTCGAGGTCACTCTGCAGCTTGCCAAGAGCCGACTGACTTTGCTCGGCATCCTTGCCTATTCGGGCGACTATCTCGGACATCTGCTCGGATTGCTTCGTTACCGCATGCAGCAGCACGTTGAGGCTTTGCTGAAGCCTAAGAAACGTCTCTTTGCTCGATTCGACGTCTTCGACCAGGGACTTCGACGACTGTGACAAGGCCTGTCTCGCCTCATCGATAGTGTTCGCGAACTCCTGGAGCGGCGTCTCAAGTGTCTTGGAGAAACCCGTTCCGTCGATGGAGAACGCGTCGACTTCGGCATCGATCTTCTTGCCAATGCGATCGATCTTGGACATCGTCTCCGTCGCCGCCGCGGCGAGTTGCTGCTCCATCACCGTTGCCAGCCGGGTGACTGAACTCGCCCACTCCGTGCCGACACGCGCGTACATTTCTTTCAGTTGTTCAGTGTGGAACTCATTGGTTTCCCTGAGCGTGGCGGCCGTGTCGTCGGATGAATCGATCATGCCCGCGGCCGTCGACTCGATCTTGTCCAGGGTGCCCGTCATCAGGATCTCGAGCCGCTCACAGGCGAATTCCACGTCCCTGTTGAAGCGTCGCACGGAATTCGTTAGCTGTTCTTCAACCAGGTCCCTCGCCTGCCGGACATCGACGCGGAAATTGACGAGCGCGACTCGCACAGTGAGGCCGACGATGGTGGTAATCAGCGCCAGTCCGAACTTCGATACGAGCAGCCCAAGTTCCGGATTTTCGTTGCGCAGGTAGAACAGTGCGGCAGCAAGACTGACCAGCGTCAGCAGAAAGCCCATGTAGTAAACGGAATCCGCGAAGGCCTCTTTATCGACCGAATCGATGAATCCGCTCAGACCGACGATCATGTAAATACCCATGATCGCAAGGGGTGCGGCAATACCCAGCGCATTCGGCGCATCGTAAGGTTCACTGAGAAAGATCGCCGCAGATCCAAGCACGATACTGACAATGAAGAGCGGCTCGCCCCTCAGGCTGGTTCGGGACGACCGGGAGCGGGTTTGCCGGCTCTTTTGCTGCGCGATGTCCGATTCCGGTCGCATTGCTTTTCCTCAGATCCTTTTGATCGACTTGAGACTGGCACCAACGAATTTGAAATACGCGGCCCAGAATTCAGCATGCTGCCTGGTCTGTATCTCTTCCAGGCCTTCGCGGCCAACATACAGAACCCGCACGTCGACGTCGCGCAGGTTGGGAAACAGATGCACGAAGTGTGGCTGATCACGCAGCGACTCGAAGCTCACGTCGTTCGTGTAGTGGCTGTACTGTGACGTATTGGCGAGCATGTCCGAGACGATAATGAGCTGCAGGGGTGAAGTCCGATCTTTCAGCGGAAATGCATCTACCGAAAGCGCTTTGAGCATTTCCAGCAGTGGTGACTGAGAGGCGCTGCCCCGCTCGATGTCCGTTTCGACCATGTTTCTGAATGGCTCGCGGAACATTTCCTGCCAGCGCTGACGCAGCCGCTGCGGATTCGCCGTGAGCTCGCTGGCACCCGAGCCGTCCCCGGGATTGCAGAGCCGCGCTGTCGGCCCGAACTGCCGCTCCGAGTAAGCACTTGCGGAGTACATGGAGACCATGGCGCCGTCAGGAATGGATTCGGAGAACTCGTCGAAGTACTTCTGCACGTAGTCTTTTTGCACTGCTGCGAGCGGATCCGTCGAGTCGATCAGGATGGCGGTGATGGACGTTGGGCCCGTTTTCGGGCAAAGCGTCTCCGCATCGAGCTGGATACGAGACTGCTTCAAATAGACGTAGCCTGCGGTGCCCACGCCGAGCGCAACCAGGCTGACGGAGAGGATGGCAATCCCTTTGCGCCGGTTTCTGGCCTGCCGCTTTTGCTTCGTTGATGTGCGGGCCATCGCTACTGCCTGCCCGTCTCGAATTGCTGGATGGCATCATCGAGCTGCCGCAGGTAGTCGACGTACGCCGTCTCAACCGCCGATCGCTGTGCCTCCGCTGTCTTCAGCCCCTCCGAAATCATGCTTCTTCTATCCTGCACCTGCTTGAACGATATCGTGCTTGGAAGATCGAGCTTCAGTGTCGCCGTGATGTCGCATTCCTCGCCAAAATACTGCGGCGCCTCCGTCGACCTGCCACGGGTGTTGATTTCCCGGTATCTCGACAGGACGACATTGCACGACTTTTTGAGCAAAGCTAAGTGCATGTCGAATTTACTGCGGATGGTGTCCGCCAGCCCGGACAAATCCAGCAGTTCGTCTTGCTTTCTCACGATCTTGTCTCGCAGCTTATCAAGCGCGTCGATGGTGACCTCACGAAAATAGGACAGGCGTTTCTTGATATCCTGCTTTTCCTCGAGATAGTCCTCTTCCGCTCGCTGGATGCGACGTGCAAGTCGACCGTATCCGGGGTACGGGTCTTCGATGGCGTAACCCTCGTAGGCCGCGATTGCAGCGAAGACGCAGCCGACGGCGAATAGCAACCAGGATTCGACGGTCGCGAGGCCAACCGGGTTGTCCAGGAACGCACGGACAGCCATCGTTTGCGCATTGTCGGGGTCGACGGCGAAGATCTCGCGATAGTGGCCGACGAAGAAATTGAAGACAGGTACCGAGACAAGAAGAATCACAACTCCCGCGGCGCCTGCGGCCCGGCGCGACCAGCTCTTGTGATTGAGTTGCCGCATCAACGCCAGACCGATAAGGAATGAGATCGCGATATTGATGCCCGCATACCTTACGGCGTCGATCCAACCTCCGAGCAGACCGAAGTCCGAACCGGCCGCAAAGAAGAATGCGTTAAAGACCGACTCAGTAACAAAAATCGCGAAAAGTACCGCAAAGTAGACGAACTTGCTTTCCGGATAGTCCGGTGCTCTGTTTATCTCGTGATGGTCTTTGAATGCGGCAAGGTCAGACCGCAGCTCGGTTCGCAGAGCGATCGCCGGTTCGAGTTGGTCTCGGGATTCTTCGATCATCGACAAGGATCCGGCGTCGAACTTTTCTCGCATACCGGTAATTACCTGCAGGTCATCCTCAATGTCCTGTCGCTCCAGCTGCCGGCGGTAGATTTGAAGCTTGTCGCTCACCCCTCGGGCTGTGGTCTGAACGTCCTCCTGGAAAAGGTGAACAATACGGGTCTCGGTGGCATCCATGGACTTCGCCTCCGTCGCCGGCAGTTCCTGTTTTCCGGCTTGTCGTGCATGCGCGTCAACGTCGAGGCTGCGGCAAACGGCAGCAGGGTCGATCGGAGCAAATATCTCGTCAACCGCAGAATAGCCGGTCTCGTGAACAAAGATTTTCCTCAACCACTTGATCAGGGCCTTCATGGCGATACGTACCCTTTTGTCGGTCCGACGATTTCGAGCTTCTCTGTGGCTGATTGGCGGTTCTAGACAGGAGCGCCGCTAATTATACCTGCTAACAAAAAATGGCTACAAGGCGGAATTGCGGACACCCATTGAATGTGGCGATCAGGGGTGGACCGATTCGCGAAGCTAATCAATGGATCACTGGCTCTGGCACGCAATGCTCACGCATGGTTCGGAATGGGCCCGTCCTCTCGTATTTGTTAGCTGGTAATATCGACAGCGACAGAACAACGGTATTAATTTGCGGTCCCATCGATTCGATTCGACATCTGAGGGAAGGTTATTGCCAACGCCATTTAGATTCCGAGCAGTCATTGCGCTGGTGGTGCTGGTGCAGTTTTGCCTGGGTATTGCGCTAGCTGCGAGTCACGCCGACGAGCAGAGCGATGCCATTCAGAGTTTCCTCGAGACCTATTCCAGCCAGCGCGACCAGTATGGGCTGGACATGGCGGCCGTTGACCTAAGGGATTTGAACGCCGGGCGGGCCGTTATCAGCGTGCTGAATTCGCCGACTGGTTCGCCGGTCGAGGACGCCGACAACTTCGGCGTTCTTGCAATGAAGATTGTCGAGGCGCCGCGGCTACTCGTCTGGCTGGCACTGGTTCCCGACAGCCAGGAGTTGGACGGCAAGTTTACCCGCGCTGTTTTAGCCCAAGGGCTGGATGGTTCGAAAGTTCGCTATCAACACATCAACCTTCCGTGGCCTATCAAGGACAGGCACTGGGTCATCCAGGTCGAGAATAATGTCGACATCGCTGAAGCCAGCGACGGACGCATATGGGAGCGGCAGTGGCGACTTCACTCTCGGGGCAGACAACTTATCGATTCGGCCTTCACGGACGGAACAATTGTCGGTGTCACACAGCGATCGCTCGACAGGTCAGTATATCTCCCGACCAATCGCGGCTCCTGGACGCTGTTCGACCTCGGGCAGAACAGGACACTGGTCGCCGCTTTCGTGGACGTGAGACTGGGCGGCCTGATTCCTGACCGCCTGGTGCGCGGCTATACGAAACGTGAACTTGCGGAAGGTTTCGCCTCTCTCGACGGCTTGATTGACCGGGCGCACACAAACCTGGACAGGCCGTCACGTATTCATGACGGTTGGGGCCGCCCAATCTCGAAGAATGAGGCAGTCGTCACCAGGCGTGACTGGAGGGGCAAGCCGGCTTCAGACATGGGCACAGAAAAGGCGGCCATTTCGGATTGACCCCATACTGTCAGGGATGGAGAGACACCGGTACCTACCCGGCTGCTGTCTCCAGCACTTTTTCCTCGATCTCGACTTTCTTCTTATCGACGCGGGCGTAGTCGAACAGGCCAGCCTCGTCGTAGATGACGCGATCTTCGTAGTCATCGAACCAGATCGCGTCCGGGTTACGCCCGACGATGCAAGTCTTGCCGCGATCCGGAGCATCGAGCGCGTTGCGCAGGATCTTGAAGATCAGGACGCCGTTCTCTGATCCCGGAACACCAGGAATCGGCTCGCTGGTTACCGCGACCACCTCGGTCTTGCCCTTGTAGTGGGTAATCGACAGGCGTGCATGTGCTTCAACGCCAGACAGACCCTTCTGGGACTCGTTGAGGAGGTTCCACACTGTCTCTATCGGCACATTGAAATGCCGGTACGCAACAATGTCGCGGCCGCAGAAGAAGTAGTGGTTATTGACGCCCGCCCGGTACAGGGCACGTTGCATTAGGCGCAGCGCGTCTGCGTCATCATTGATTCCCTTGATAATCGGCGCCTGGTTTTCGACAACAATCCAGCCGCGCGCTGTGACGCCCTCGATAGCCTTCTTCGTGTCCGGATGCCACATGAGTGAACCGTTCGAATTCTGCAGGTACTCGTCGCCTTCGCCCTTTAGCAAGAACTCGTCCGGGTGGTTGAAGTGAATCATGAGACGGAAACCGACATCCGGGTAGGTCTCGTGGAAGTTATCCAACATCGTGAGGAAGGCTTCGTCGAAGCGCTTCGGATGAAACGACATTTCCTTAGTGCCCAGGCGAATCGATTCCACGCCCGCCTCAGCGAGAGCACCCATCCATGCGCCGACCTTGCGGTTTGGCAACGCCATCGGGTCACCGCCCGACAGCAGCACTTCCCGCAGTTTTTCGCGGCCCGTTTCCGGGTGCCGTCCACCGTTCTCCGCGACAATCGCGTTGTGCGCTTTGATGTAGTCGGTAACTTCCGGAATTTTTGCCAGGCCTTTCTTGGCAACCGTGCCATCCTGGCGTTCAACTTCTTTCTGGCTGATCAACTCTTCGCGGTAGCAGAAACGGCAATGCGCCGAGCATGTGGACACCGCGTACAGCAGACCCATTTCATACTTGTGCAGCATTCCTTCAACCGGCGCGAAGTCCATCTGGTAGCCCGGGTCCTCCGAGCCAGCGAGGTTCAGGGTTTCGTCCGGGTTGGCTTTTACGAGGTTTTGGAGCGGTATGCTGTTCCGGGCCATTTCGAAGAAGTGCCGCGTCATCTTGACGGGCATACGACTCTCTACATCGCGCTCCGTGCCTTTCAGCTCCAGCAATGCTGCGAGTTCATCTTTGGAGTAGAGCCCCTTGATCGCATCCGGCGCCTTGCCCTCGAAAAACGGCTTTAGGCCATTGAGGGCCTCGCGCTCGTACTTGGGGTTCTCGATCGTATCCCTGAACGCCTGCTCTCTTTCTGTCGGAACGTATGCCGCCACGTCACACCTCAATCTTTGTATTGCCAATGTGATTAATGTAACACATTGAACTACATGTGTGTGATAATGTAACAATATGAACAGCCCTGTTCCAGCGACCTCCACCCTGGACCTTATCGCCGCCGCTAGCGGCGATTTGACGCCCACGCAGCGGCGCATTGCCGAGGCAGCGCTGGCCGAGCCTACTCTCCTCGCTTTCGGCACAGTCTCGGACCTGGCCGACCGCGTCGGCAGCAGCCGGCCATCGATTGTTCGCTTCGCGACCAAGCTCGGTTTCGACGGCTACACCGATCTCCAGCAACATGTTCGCAGCGACCTGTCGCACCGATTGTCGCGACCGAGCGAGCGCATCAGGAGCAGCGGTAAGCGACGCGCATCCGCGAGGACCGCTATCAATGACGCCATCGCATCTGTGTTTGACGCGGTCGAGGGCGATCGCATCAATGCGCTGGTCACGCCGATCGTGCAGGCGCGGAGGGTCTGGGTGCTCTCGGGAGAAACCTCGCTGGCCGGCGCCCACGCACTTCAAAGTGGCTTATCCATGGTGCGACCCGGCGTGCGCTGGCTCGAGGAACACTCGTTCGGTTCCGAGCTGAGTGACGCGACGCCGGGCGACACCGCCCTGGTGATCGATTTTCCGCGCTACCGCAAACAAGTGACGCTGGCTGCGCGTGTTCTTGCCGAAGCCGGTGTCACTGTTGTGGCCATTACAGACAGTCCTCTATCTCCCCTGGTCGAGTTAGCGGACACTTGGAGCCAGATCAATGTGCCGGCCATCGGGCCATTCGATAGCTCGGTGCCAATCGTCGCGCTGTGCGAGTTGATCGTGGCGCAGGTTGCCAGGGAGCTGCGGGATGTTGCGACCGACCGAATCGACCGGATCGAAGCGTTATGGGACCAAACAGAGACATTCGTGTAGTCGTTCATTACACGGGAGAAAACTAAGTGATTAACAAGCAATTCACCTCGCTCACAGATGTGGTGGCTGACATACCGGACGGAGCGACCGTGATGGTTGGCGGCTTCGGTGCATCGGGTAGTCCCATAGAACTGCTGCACGCGTTGATCGATCACGGCGCGACCGACCTTACTGTGATCAATAACAACACCGGCAACGGCGAGGTCGGACTGGCCGCGCTGATTGGCAATGGACAGGTCAGCAAAATGATCTGCTCCTTCCCGCGATCCAGCCAGTCCAAAGTGTTCCCTGCGCTGTACCGGGCCGGAAAGGTGGCGCTCGACATCGTCCCCCAGGGAACCTTGGCCGAACGCATTCGTGCAGCAGGCGCTGGCGTGCCGGCGTTCTATACGCCCACGACCGTCAATACGGTTTTGGCCGAAGGCAAAGAGCACCGCGAGTTCGACGGACGAACCTATGTCATGGAGCCGTGGCTCAAAGCGGACTTTGCATTGATAAAATGCGAGGTCGCCGACCCGCTGGGCAACCTGACGTTCAACAAGACAGCACGCAACTTCAGTCCACTCATGTGCATGGCGGCAACGACAACGATCGTGCAGACGAAGAAACTGGTCGCCCGGGGCGACATCAACCCGGAGCACGTCGTCACGCCGGGCATCTTCGTCAACAGGGTCGTGGAGGTTCCCGACCCCATTCATGAAGACGTCCTCATAGCTGAAGGGAGGACCTACCCATGAGCTGGACCAGAGAGCAGATGGCAGCCAGGGCTGCACAGGACATCCCCGACGGTTCCTACGTCAATCTCGGCATCGGTATTCCGGAGTTGGTCGCCCAGTTCGTTCCCGAAGGACGGGAGTTCATTTATCACACCGAGAACGGCCTGCTTGGGATGGGGCCACCCCCGGCGGAAGAAGACCGCGACCTCGACTTGATGAATGCCGGCAAGAAATACGTGACCGCCCTGCCCGGCGCCGCCTATTTCCATCACGCCGACAGCTTTAGCATGATTCGCGGTGGCCACATCGATGTGTGTGTGCTCGGCACGATGCAGGTCGCGGCCAACGGCGACATCGCCAACTGGTCCACTGGCGCGCCCGATGCGATTCCTGCCGTCGGTGGTGCGATGGACCTGGTGCAGGGCGTCAAGAATATCTACGTGATTACACAGCACACGACCAAGACAGGCGACGCGAAGCTCGTCGCCAACTGCACCTATCCATTAACCGGCGCCGGCGTTGTGTCACGAATATTCACTGACCTCGCTGTGGTTGACGTGACAGACGAAGGATTCCAGGTCGTCGAACTGGCGCCCGGGGTTACTTTCGAAGAACTACAGGAAAAGACAGGCGCGCCCATTCTGCCGGCAGGCCAGAAAACAGGAAAAAGAAAATGACTAACGTATTCTTGATCGATGGTATCCGGACTCCAGTTGGACGCTATGGCGGCGCGCTCGCTGCCGTTCGCACTGACGACCTCGCAGCAATACCGATTGCGGCACTCATGGAGCGTAATCCGGGTGTGGACTGGTCCGCCGTTGACGACGTGATGCTTGGCTGTGCCAACCAGGCCGGTGAAGATAACCGCAATGTCGCACGCATGAGTAGCCTGCTCGCCGGACTCCCGCAGGAAGTACCGGCCAGCACCCTCAATCGACTCTGCGGCTCCGGACTCAACGCCGTCGGTAGCTGTGCCAATGCGATTCGCTCCGGTGAAGGCGACCTGATGATCGCAGGCGGCGTGGAAAGCATGTCGCGATCACCGTTCGTCATTAGCAAGTCTGACAGCGCGTTTGGCCGGTCACAGGCCATGTTCGACACCACGATGGGCTGGCGCTTCGTCAACAAGAGAATGGATGCGCAGTACGGGACGGATATGATGCCGCAGACCGCCGAGAACCTCGCGATCGAGAAATCGATCAGTCGCGAAGACCAGGACAAGTTTGCGCTGTGGAGTCAGGAGAAGGCAGCGGCGGCCCAGCAGGACGGTCGCCTTGCCGGTGAGATCACGCCGGTGTCGGTACCGCGCCGAAAACAAGACCCACTCGTGGTCGATACCGATGAGCATCCGCGAAGCACGTCTCTGGAGAAGCTCGCGGCTTTGCGCTCGCTGTTCCCCGACGGGACCGTCACCGCGGGCAACGCGTCGGGCATCAACGATGGCGCGGCTGCGCTGCTGTTGGCATCGGAAGCCGGCGCCGCGAAACACGACCTGACACCAAAGGCGCGCGTACTCGGCATGGCCGTTGCCGGCGTACCGCCACGCATCATGGGCATCGGCCCGGTCCCGGCGACACAGAAACTGCTGCAACGCCTAAAGCTGACGCTGGACGACTTTGATGTTCTCGAACTCAACGAAGCGTTTTCGGCGCAGGCCCTCGCCTGCACGAGGGCACTCGGGCTGGCGGACGACGACCCGAGAATAAACACGCGCGGTGGCGCGATCGCACTGGGTCATCCACTTGGCATGAGCGGCGCGCGTCTCGCAATCACGGCAATGGACCAGCTGCATGCCGGGGGCGGCAAGCTTGCTCTTTGCACAATGTGCATCGGCGTGGGCCAGGGCATTGCCCTCGTTATTGAGTCACAGACGTAGGTGAAGAAAATGGATGCGATCAACGCAGTGGCAGTACTTGAGAACGCAGTTGAGGACGCACGCAAACGGTATAAGACTGCAAACCCGCTAAGCGACGCCGCGGAAGAAAACGCGTTGCAGTATCTGCCGGGCGGCAACACCCGATCCGTATTGCACTACGAGCCGTTCCCTTTGACGATGGTCTCCGGGGAAGGCGCCGAGGTAGTCGATCTGGACGGACATCGCTATGTGGACTTCGTCGGCGAGTACTCAGCAGGACTGTTCGGCCATTCCGACCCGCGCGTCATCGCTGCGATCGATGAGGCGCTCAGTGCTGGCATTGCCATGGGAGCACCTACGCAGTACGAGAGGACGCTCGCTGGCCTGTTGTGCGAGCGCTACCCCGCGCTCGATCAAGTTCGCTTCTGTAACTCGGGAACCGAAGCCAACCTCATGGCATTAACAACAGCATGTGCGGTTACCGGTCGCAGCAAGTTGCTGGCATTCCGTGAGTCCTACCACGGTGGCGTCATCAAGTTTCCAGGTAGTGGCTGTGAACTGAACGTTCCCTTCGATTTCGAACTTGCCGATTTCAACGACATCGATGGAACAGCAGAATTGATTGGCAAATTGGGTGACGAACTCGCCGCCGTTATCGTCGAACCGATCCTGGGCGCCGGTGGCAACATACAGGGCAGCCGGGATTTCCTGAGCATGCTTCGGGAACGCACAGAGGACGTCGGGGCGCTCTTGATTTTTGATGAGGTCAAAACAGCGCGTCTCGGAGCAAGTGGTGTGCAGGGTATGCTCGACATCACGCCCGATTTCACAACGCTGGGCAAGTTTATCGCCGGTGGTTTGCCGACCGGCGCTTTTGGCGGTCGTGCTGAACTCATGGCGCGCTTCGACCCGCGGCACGGCCGTGGCTGGAATCATGCCGGGACGTTCAATAACAACGTCTGCTCCATGGCTGCCGGCTGCGTTGCGATGGGCGAGGTGTATACGCCAGAAAGAGCGGCAGAATTTTTCGATTGGTCGGAAGCGTTTCGTTTGTCACTCAACGAAATGTTCGCGGAAAGGAACGTGCCAATGTTCGCCAATGGTATGGGCTCGATCATCGCGATTCATTTCTCGTCAGTACCGACGAAGAAGGCGTCCGACATCACCGCAAGTTGCCAGTCGCTGCGGCCGTTACTGCACATGGAAATGCTGCTCGAAGGCGTACTCATTTGTAAACGTGGGGACTTCTTCCTGTCACTACCGATGGACGAGTCTGATCTGACGAAAGCACGCGATGCCCTCGGGGTCTTCGTTGAAAGGCACAAGCCGCTGATCGAGTACGTATTGGCAGCGTAAGCTCAGATTACGAGCTGCTCGGCTAGCGCCAAATCTGGGAAAACTCGAGCCGCAGCGGCGCTGACTGCGCTATTATTCAGAGCCCACCAACTAGGAACAGGTTGTCGCTATGGCTATTGAATTCGAACTTAACGGCGAGAGTGTGAGCTTGGAGGTGGATCCTGCTATGCCGCTCTTGTGGGCGATCCGTGATATCGCCGGGTTGACCGGCACCAAATACGGCTGCGGAAAAGCGCTTTGCGGAACCTGTACCGTTCACATCAACGGGCAGCCGATGCGATCCTGCGTGCTTCCGGCATCGGCGGCCGAAGGTGCCAAAGTTACGACGATCGAGGGCTTGACCAAGGACGGCGACCACCCGGTCCAGGTCGCTTGGCGCGAACTGAACGTCGCACAGTGCGGCTACTGTCAGCCTGGCCAGATAATGAGTGCGGTAGGACTCCTGGAGCGCATCCCAAATCCCACCGATGCCGATATCGACGAGGCAATGAGCGGCAACATCTGTCGATGCGGTACCTATACGAGAATTCGCAAGGCGATACACCGTGCTGCGGGAGATAAGTCATGAGCGAACTTCGGAAAATCAGCCGCAGAGAATTCATGAAGCGTACGGGCCAGGCCGGTGGAGGCCTCGTATTCGCTTTGACGTTTGCCAGTGCCTGCCAGCCGGGCGAAATGGCTGTAGGTCCGGCCGCGAAGGCAACCGCGTCGGTAGCACCGAACGTCTACGTCAATATTCGTAACGACGGCATCGTCGAGATCTATTGCCACCGTTCCGAGATGGGCCAGGGGATTCGCACCTCGTTGCCACAGGTTATTGCCGACGAACTGGAGGCTGACTGGGACAAGGTCGAAGTCATCCAGGCCATCGGTCACGAGAAATATGGGGACCAGAATACCGACGGCTCTACGAGCATTCGAAATCAATTCGACTTACTGAGAAACGCCGGCGCGACAGCGCGCGATATGATGATCGCGGCAGCCGCGACAATGTGGGCCATTCCGGCAAACGAATGCGTGGCACGCGAGCACGCCGTGCATCACGAGGGCAGTGGCAAGTCGGCCAGTTATGGCGAGCTCGTCGAGACGGCTAATGGCATGCCGCAACCGGAAAGCGCTACGTTCAAAGCTCGAGAGGACTATCGCTACATCGGCAAGCCGATGGATACGGTTGACGGGATGGCTTTCACAACGGGTCGCGCCATGTACGGCACTGACACTGTGTTGCCGAATATGCTGTATGCGATGATCGAGCGCTGCCCCGCGTTCGGCGGCACCGTAACATCGTTTGACGATGCGGCTGCACGAGCGGTTGCGGGAGTCGTGGATGTCATCAGGATGCCCGAGCCAACCTCGCCACCACTGTTCAATATTCAGGGCGGTATCGCTGTTCTAGCCAGTAACACCTGGTCTGCAACCGAAGGTCGCAAAGCGCTCGAGATCGAGTGGGATCGCGGCGTAAATGCGGAGCACGAGAGTGAAGCGTACAAGAAAGACCTGATTGCATCGGCGTCTGCACCCGGCACGACGGTTCTGACTCGTGGCGATGCCGATACCGCTTCGCACAGCCGGCATGAAGCCGTTTACTACACGCCGTATCTCGCGCAGGCACCGATGGAGCCGCCTGCAGCGACGGCAATAGTGAACGAGGACGGCAGCTGCGAGGTGTGGGCTGCCACGCAGGACCCGCAGACGGCGCGTGCCACTGTTGCTGAAACGTTGGGAATCGACAAAGAGCAGGTGACCATGAATGTCACGTTGCTCGGTGGCGGATTCGGCCGTAAGTCGAAACCTGACTTCATCGCAGAAGCGGCCTGGCTTGCGCGTGAGACGGGTCAGCCAGTGATGGTTGCCTGGTCACGTGAAGACGATATCCGGCACGGTTATTTTCATTCCGTCAGCGCCCAGTATTTTCGTGCAGGGATGGATGCAGATGGCACGACTCAAAGCTGGTTGCAACGCAGCAGTTTCCCATCAATCGCCTCGACGTTCGCGCCGGGCGTGACCGGCCCGAGCGGTTTCGAGCTGGACCTTGGTCTGCTCGATGCTCCGTGGAGTGTGCCCAATATGCGGATCGAAACCTGTGATGCGAAAGCGCATCTTCGTATTGGCTGGTTACGGTCAGTCTGCAACGTATTCCATGCGTTCGGCGCCTGCAGCTTCGTTGATGAACTGGCACACGCCAAGGGTAAGGATCCGAAAGAACACCTGCTCGAGATGATCGGACCGGCCCGCAAGATCGATCCGGCGAATGACGACGCGAAGTACACGAACTACGGACATGACCTTGCCAAACATCCTGTCGATACCGGGCGCCTTAGTGCGGTCGCCGAAAAAGTCGCCGACATGGCGGACTGGGGCCGCGAGCTACCCGAAGGCCACGGGCTAGGCATCGCTGTACATCGTTCGTTTGTCTCCTATGTTGGTGCGGTTGCAGAGGTCAGCGTAGACGAGCGAGGCAAGTTGATCGTGCATGAACTCTGGATCGCTATCGATGCCGGTACCGTCGTCAATCCGGACCGGGTTCACTCACAACTGGAAGGTGCCGGGATCTTTGGCATGAGCCTCGCTTTGCACGGAGAACTCACGACAAAAGATGGCGGTGTGGTGGAAGGCAATTTCGACTCCTATCCGATGATTCGAATGAGCGAGGCGCCAGCCGAGATTCATAGCCATATCATGGAGTCTGATGCACCTCCGGGCGGTGTCGGTGAGCCGGGCGTACCGCCTGTTGCACCGGCCATCGTCAACGCGTATTTCGCAGCGTCTGGCAAGCGGGTGCGTGAATTGCCGCTCAGGAATGCAGGCCTAACGTAGGGCCCGAGGTCAAGCCTGCCCATATCCGTTTTTCCATGATTGAACGACAACGCGATAGCTTATTCCGGAAACTGGACAGTCATCTCGATGGTTGCGAGCTGCTCCGGCGCCTTGCCCAGCTTTCGCAAGAATGGCAACCAGCGCGGGTCATTATGAATGTTGGCAAATAAGGGCTCGGTCAGGACCTCACCGACACCAGCGTCATCAACCGCGATGGCTTTCTCGAGCCAACGAAACGCAGCATCGCTTTCGCCACGATAGGCATACAAGTAGGCAATGTTATAGGTCATGTTGCCGGCGTATTTTTCCAGCAGCTCGGCTAGCGCCAAATCAGAGGATTTGCTTTCAGTTATGAGGTTTTCTTTCTGGCGGTCCTGCGCAAACAGTGCCGCCGTTAAGCCGGCCAGCCGCCAGGCTTCCCGAGGCTCGTCGCGCATTACGGCAACCGCCTCCGCCGGTTGGCCTGCCAGCATAAGGGAAACACCAAGATTGTAGTGCCCCAGGGAAAAATCCGGGCTCAACCCGAGTGTCGTCTCGAAGGAGCGCACGGCGTCGGCGTACTGTCCGGCGGTCAAGTATGCGCGCCCGAGCGTGTAGTGCCAGGACGGTGAAAGCGGATCGGTGGTGACTGTGTATTCGATGAGTTTCAGCCCTTCCTGCACGCGTCCCAGGTTTTGCAGCAGCATGCCGGCACTCCCGACAATGCCGGTATCCTTCGGCGCCAGTTGCAGCGCCTGCTGTGCATACCTGGCGGCAGCCGCCAGGTCCGCTTCAAAGTACTGCGCCACGAAAGACAGGCTGTCGTAAGCCGGTGCGTAGTTTGGATCGACATTTATGGCGGCCAACGCCGACTCGCGGCCGAGCTTGAATCCCTCATCGGCGGGGCGCAGGCCGGTCAGAGCCTGGCTTTGATAAACCGACGCCATCTCGTCCCAGGCTGGTGGGTATTTCGGGTCGATATCGAGAACACGTCGGTACAATTCGATAGCCTCGTTGTAGCCGTCGGCTGTGCCGAGGCGTCGTTTCTGGCGTGCCTGCAGGAACAGCGCATAGGCGGCCGGATCTGTCCGTCGTTGTTCGGGCGTCGCGATATTCAGCGTTCCCTTGATCTGGTCAACGACATCGCTGGCAATCTCGTCCTGGACCTGAAAAATATTTTCCAGTGTTCTATCAAAGTTTCTCGACCAGAGTTGTGAATCGGAGCGGGCATCAATGAGTTGAGTGCTGATTCGAATCTGGTCACCGGCCTTGCGAACCGAACCTTCTAAAACGTATGACACGTTTAGGCGCTCTGCAATCTCCGGAACGCTAAGACCCTTGTCCTTGAACGAGAATGCGGAAGAACGCGAAGTAACTCGTACTTCAGGGATACCCGATAAGGTATTGAGCAGTTCCTCGGCAACGCCTTCCGAGAAATAGGATTGGTCGCTGGCCGGCGACATGTCGGTAAACGGCAGCACCGCAATCGATCGATCGCCAACGCTGGCGATAATCGCCTCGCTGCGTCCCGTTTGCCGCGCATTCTCCAGCTGCCGCGCGTCGCGGACCGGGTCGAGTACGAACTTGTCAAAGGCGAAGTAGCCGAGCGCCAGAACCAAAATAGCCACGATGGCACGGTCCAGCTTTCTACCGGTATGCCACGCAACCGACTGCTGATGATCGACGTCTTTGTCGAGCCTTAAGCCCTCGGCTGTAATTTCGAACACCCACGACAAAATCAGGACCGGTATCAGACCGATTCCCAGCGTAATCACTACAACACGGATCGCGGCTTCACCGAATCCGAACGCCGGGAAGATGGTTTCCACGACCTGAATAATCAGCCAGGCCGAGACGAGATACGCGGCCGCGACGCGAAATACGTTTCGTCGCTTTAGTTCATTGAAAAGTTGCATTAGGAGACAGCTACCTGCTTCATTGGGTGAGTATGGAGGACGGCTGCCTGACATTCCAGAGACAAACCTTGAAGGCGTATCTGGACAGACGAACATAGTGAGTCTGAACAAAGGAAGCAGATTTGGAAACGCTCTGAGTGTCTGGCACCGACATCAATCCGGATCGCTATTCAATACTCTCGATTTTTTCGAAGATCCCTGAGATTACCTTTGTTTCTTCGTTCGATAATTCAGGTCGCCAGATGTCAAAAATAAGCACAATTCGTGTGCGGTCACTTGTATTACGAGCTTCGTGTTCAATCGAATCATCAAAAATCATCAGCTTATTTTCAACAACCGAACGGATTTGATTACCGACTCTTAGCTCACAACCATTGGGAACAATTAGCGGTAAGTGGACGAGCAAACGAGCATTCGTTTGGCCATGATGCGGAGGAATATGAGCGCCCGGTTTTAGCAACGAGAACAAGATATTGGGTGAACGACCGTTAATCTTTGCAATGGGCAGTTCGGATAGTGCTCCATAAGTATTAGGACATTTTTTTATGTTGCTTTCTATTGGCGATCCGTCTTTCACTAAATGAAGAGCGCTCCAACGAGAATCGTTTTCCAAACCAATATTACTCAGGGCAGGAGCATCCGGGTTATGTTCCATGTATGGAGAAAATAATGTTTCATCCTCCATCAAACTTTGCAGTTCTTGCTTGATGTGGCCCGCTTTCGATAATAGACATTCTGCCCACTCGAAGTCAGACGGGTCATAAAACTGCTTGTGAGGTAACTCAGGTATGTATAGCTTGCTCGGATTCTGATGATAGGCCTGTTTTCTCCCCATCATTATATCAACTGTTTGTTCGATCCTGGTCGCTCCCCCGCTATCTTTAAATCCAATCTCATCCAGATAAGAAGACATACTTTTTTCAAAGTGTTTGGTCGCCGCATCACACGCGGCTTGCGCTCGCCTTATCTCTCTAGCATGCGCTTCGGATAATTGACTGACATCCGGTGCTAATGTAATTGCCGTCAAATAAAAACCAGATGCTGCTTTGGTTTTGCCTAAGCCTGTTAGTGCATCCGCTTTTATCAAATTAGCGTTTATATCTTTAGGGTCCAATAACAAATAGCGATCAATAGTTTCTAAACAAAAATTGAAATTGGATACAGCGCGAGCCGAGAATGCGGCCGCCATCAGAACATCTCTATGGCTATCGCCCTCGGCAATAGCGGTTTGTAGACAGGCTAATGCCTCGCGAAAGTTTCCAAGCTGCGTCGCCTTTAATCCGGTAAGCCCATCAGGTGACGGGTTTTTATTTTCCAAATCACTTCAACCTTTGATTATCAAACGTTCATAACGATTGGTGGTGCTAACGAGTGAGCATGGTCACTTGTCAGTACCGCGGTGGATGCTCTGCCCCCGCTGTCAAGGCTGGCCTATAGCGTTGTATTTTTCCATATTCGAGACAATGGCATCTAAGGGAAATTTGGTCAATGTGCCACCAGGCAAGGTCGACCAGCAAGTCTGGCTGGTCAGCTTCCTGGAGTATGATCTGGGATACTTCGGTAACCAAAGCGGCCGGTTAACACCTAAGCTGAGGTGTACGCTAACCGCCTTGGTACTTGGCAAGATACTGCTGATGCTTCTCTTCGGCGTAATAGAAAGGTGAAGCGATTTCGATCTTCGTGGTAATTCGATCACGGCCGGTCAACGAAAGCCGCTCTTCATGGCGCATGCGCGACGCTTGCGCTTTCCTGAGCTGTGTGTCGGTCGAAGCAATGATGACCGAGCGATATTGCGAACCGATATCGTAGCCCTGTCGAAAGCCATGCGTGG
>CAZMRZ010000058.1:0-17936 GCA_964568835.1 uncultured Woeseiaceae bacterium
TCGTAGTTAACGCCGAGTCCGCCACCGATATCGACGGTTGATATTGCGTGTCCGGCAGCCCGAAGCTCACGTGCCAGCTCGGCGATACAAGCGAATGCTCGAGAGAACGGCACAAGATTCGTTATTTGCGATCCAATATGCAGATCGATTCCGCAGACCTCTATGCCCGGAAGGCTCGCGGCTCGTTCATAGGCGTAGGCTGCCGATTCCAGAGGTACCCCGAACTTGTTTTCCGATTTGCCCGTCGAGATCTTTTCGTGTGTGCCTGCGTCAATATCGGGGTTGATACGAAACGCGACTCTTGCCGTCTTGCCCAGTCGCACAGCGGCGGCGCTGATTGCTTCCAGCTCCTGTTCGGATTCAACATTGAACTGGCGTATGTCGTGTTGCAGTGCAAACTCAATTTCGCGCACGGTTTTAGCAACGCCTGAGTACACTACTTTCGACGCCGGTACGCCTGCCGCAAGTACGCGCCGAAGTTCACCTTCCGACACAACGTCTGCGCCGGCACCACGTGCTGCCAGCAATTTGATGATTGCCTGATTCGAGTTAGCTTTGACGGCATAGCAAATGAGCGCATCGAATTCCTGCAACGCCGCCTTGTACGCGTCGTAGCGCGCTTCAATCTCGGCGCGCGAATAGCAGTAGAAGGGCGTACCGCAAACATCAGCGATGCTTCGAATCGAAACATCCTCGGCGAAATAGTGTCCGTCGCGATAGGCGAATGCAGTCATTGTCGGGTTCTCTGATCGGGCAGGAATAATTTATTATATTGGTTGACTGCCCAGGAATATATGATTAGCTTGGCTGCTGTTGAAATTGCTACAAGGTAGCCAGAATGGACTGGATATCAGTCATCCCGCCCATCGTCGCCATTATTGTGGTGTTGTGGCGCAAAGAAGTCATCATCGCTTTGTTGCTTGCTATCTTCTCCGCTGAATTACTGCAGCTGGCCTTCAGTTGGCAAGCACCGCTTCCGGCAGCTCTAAACACTATCGAACGTATTGTCGGAGTTTTTGGCGATGCGGGTAACGCCCGGCTATTGATATTCAGCCTGATGATCGGCGCGTTATTGGCGTACATACGGACGTCCGGTGGGGTTGCCGCGATGGTCGCGAGCATTGTGAATCGTGGCATCGCGAAGAACGGCAAACAGGCCGCGTTGCTCACAAGCGCCGTCGGCGGCGTTATTTTTGTTGAATCGAATTTGAGCGTACTGACGGCCGGTATTCTATCGCGTGGATTGTTCGACAAGTTTCGTATGAGTCGCGCGAAACTTGCATACATCATCGACAGTACGTCGGCTCCGGTCTGCATATTGATACTGCTGAACGGATGGGGCGCTTTCATTCTGGTATTGCTGAATGCTTATGACTTCGGGGCGAGCTCGGCGACCGTGTTGTGGAACACGGTCATCCTGAATTTCTACGCGCTCGTGACTTTGGTCATCGTATTTCTCACTGCCGCATCGGGACGCTACTTTGGGCCACTGGCGAGAAGTGAGCCGGAGGAACACGCGGAGGGCGGCCTCGACGAATCAATCAAAGCGACACGAGCGCGTTACATGGTCATTCCTATTGCAGTGATGATCGGCGGCATGTTGGCTTTCATGTACTGGACGGGGGATGGCGTACTTGCGAATGGCAGTGGCTCGAAGTCCGTGTTGTACGCGACAACGCTCGCAACAGTCGTTGCCTATCTGATGATGTTGCTGGAACAGAAGATCGCTCACATCAAACTCGTAAAACTCGGTTTTGATGGCATGGGAGAATTGCTGCCACTGGTTGCCATCGTCCTGTTGGCACTTGCGCTCGGACAAAGCCTCGGCGATCTCGGGACTGGCGCGTACATCGCGAAACTGGTTGGCGGCAACCTGCCGACATTTCTCATCCCGGCGGTGCTGTTTCTCGCAGGCGCACTAATATCGTTCTCAACCGGCACATCCTGGGGCACGTTCGCGATTCTGATTCCTCTGGGAATGCCGCTGGCAATCGCGCTTGATCTGCAACCTTCGTTGTTACTCGCCGCGATATTGGGCGGTGGCGTATTTGGTGATCATTGCTCACCCATCTCGGATACGACAGCGGTTTCGGCCATCGCGTCCGGTTGTGACCTGCTCGAACATGTTCGCACGCAATTGCCTTATGCATTAACGGCCGGCAGCATCTCGTTGCTGATGTATCTCGTCGCGGGCATTGTTTTGCTATGACTACGCCTCGCCAATGCCTTGTTGCGTCCCTGTTGCTCGCTTGCATCGGTGGCTGTGCGACGCAAGCGCCATTGACGTCACAAAACATTGATTCGCTCGTGACTTCAGTGATGGAGGAGTATTCAGTACCCGGTGCTGTTGTCGGCGTTGTGAAAGACGGCGTCATTGTGCACGCCAGTGGCTACGGCGTACGTGAGTTGGGCCTGCCTGAACCGGTGGACACGGATACCTTGTTTCGCATCGCGTCGACGACCAAGGCAATGACGACGGCCTCACTGGCCATCCTTGTCGACGAAGGAAAACTGAGCTGGGACGACAAGGTCGTCAGCTACATTCCAGGATTTGCCTTGTACGATCCCTGGGTCACTAAAGAATTTACGGTTGCGGATTTACTGACGCATCGCAGCGGTCTGGAGGGTGGGGCCGGCGACTTAATGTTGTGGCCGAAGCCCAATAAGTTTACGCGCGAGGACATCATCGCGGGCCTGAGCTACTTCAAACCGGAAAGTGGCTTCAGAACGGAATACGCGTATGACAATCTGCTCTACATCGTTGCCGGTGAACTGGTGCCGGCTGTCACGGGCATAGCGTGGGATGAGTTTGTCCAGCAACGTATCCTTGGCAAGCTCAATGCGGAGCGTTGTTTCGCGGGACAAATCCCCGCAGAAGAAATGCGAAATCTGGTGGCACCGCACGCACTTATTGATGATGAGTTGACAGTCGTCGACAGAAACCGGATTCGCGCCGAGGTCGACGTCGCGGCGGCGGCTGGTGGTGTGCGTTGCAGTCTGGACGGCATGCTCAAGTGGACGCAACTGCAGCTGGCACGTGGCGCACTCGCGGACGGAACGCAGGTATTCAGCGAAGAACAAAGTCGCATGATGTGGAGCCCGCAGACGATTCTTGGCGTGAGCGCGGCATCGCATGCGCATGACCGCACGCATTTTCGGGCCTACGCGCTGGGTTGGCGTCTGGCCGATGTCAACGGTTACAAGCACGTTTCACACACGGGTAGCTACACAGGTTCTCGGGCGCTCGTCGTTCTCGTTCCAGAAATTGAATTGGGCGTCGTCGTCATGATCAACGCGTCGGCGGGAGCCGCCCGTGCGGAAATCGGCGATGCCATCGTCAAGTCCTATCTCCCGGCGCCGCATGTCGACACTGTGGCAACGACTGTCGTGGACAAGCCACCAACGCCGGATGTGAGTGTGGACGAGGAGCCGGAAGAAATTGATTTTCGCAACGGTAGTGTCGACGAGCCTTTGACCGTATATAGCGGTGTCTACCGGGATCCCTGGTTCGGGGACGTCGCGATTGAAATCGCTGACGGCGAATTGTGGTTCAGGTCCGAAAAGTCACCGAAAATGCTTGGGCGGCTGTGGCCGCTTGAGGAAAACAGGTTTTACGCGTTCTGGGCGGACCGGACGCTGGAAGCGGATGCCTATATCACGTTTACGCTCGGCGAGAATGGTCGCAGCGGTCGCATGGATGTACTGCAGGTGTCAGAAGAGTCCGACTGGGATTTTACCGACCTGGATCTGGTCCGCGTCACGGACGAATAAGCGTGTATCGAAAAACAGTCGCCCGTATTGATCTTGACGCTATCCGCCAAAACTACACGTTAGCGACCACGCTTGCGCCGCAGTCAAAGAGCATCGCGGTCATCAAAGCGAATGCTTACGGACACGGCCTGGTGCGAGTGGCCGAAGCGCTACGGGATATTGCACCGTCATTTGCGGTCGCGACGATCGACGAGGCGCTGGAATTGCGGTCGGCCGGCGAAGCACTTCCAATCCTGGTGTTGGAGGGTGTCAATGACGCTGACGGACTGCAGCTTGCCGCGGCAAGTGAGCTTTCACTGGTCGTACACAGCGAAGAGCAAGTTCGCCAAATTGCCGAATCGACCTTAAACCTGCCGTTATGGCTCAAAGTCGATACCGGCATGCACCGACTCGGTTTTGCGCCGCAGCAGTTGCAGTCGGTGCTCGAGCGACTGCGTGGCAAGAGCGAAAACCTCACTGTCTGCACGCATCTTGCGTGTGCTGATGATTTGTCGAGCGATGCGACGCAAAAACAACTCGATACATTCAGGGCCTGTGTTGCGGACATTGATCTGCCGGTCAGCATCAGCAATTCGGCCGGCATTCTCGCGTGGCCTGCCAGCCATGCCGACTGGAATAGACCGGGCTACATGCTCTATGGCGCGTCACCTATGACAACTGAGGTCGAATCGGCGAAAGCCTTGCGTCCAGCGATGATGCTGCAGTCAGAAATTATCGCTATCTCGACCGTTCAGACCGGCGAATCAGTAGGTTATGGGGCTCGCTGGACAGCGTCCCAACCGACCATCGTTGGCACGGTTGCCGCCGGGTACGGCGACGGTTATCCGCGCCATGCACCGAACGGCACGCCGACGCGGGTCAACGGACAGATTGCGCCGTTGGTCGGCACTGTTTCGATGGATATGCTCACGATCGACCTCACAGCGCACGAGACGGCTGCAGTGGGCGATACTGTCGAACTATGGGGGCAGAGCATTGCCATCAATGATGTCGCGAAGCGATCCACTACAATCGGCTACGAGCTAATGACCGGCGTAACGGCGCGAGTACCACGCCTATATCAAGAATAGTTTGCAGAGGTAGACGGCGGCTAGTGCGCCGACAGCGTCCGCAAACAGACCAGCGGGTATCGCGTGACGGCTTCGAACGATGCCGACGGAACCGAAATAGACTGCCAGGACGTAGAACGTCGTTTCCGATGAGCCGTACATCGTAGCGCCGATCTTGGCCGCCATCGAATCCACACCGTGCGTATTAATCAGGTCGGTTAGCAAACCCAGCGAACCACTTCCCGACAACGGGCGCATCAGCGCGAGCGGCAGGTTTTCCGGTGGAAAGCCAATGAAGTTCAGGACCGGCGCGAGCAATTCCAGCAGCAAATCCAACGCACCCGACGCCCGAAACATGCCGACCGCGACGAGGATAGCGACGAGGTAGGGGATGATACGAACCGCGATCGTGAATCCGTCTTTCGCTCCGACGACGAAGACTTCGTAGACCGGAACCTTCTTGAACGCCAAGGCATAGAAAGGAATGCCGACGAGCAGAAGGGGGATGATGTAGCGGGCGACATTGCTGAGGCCTTCTGCAACGAACTCAATCATGATCCACCTCCGCGGCTTTGGCGGGCTGAATAGCGAATCGCTTGCGCTTTTCCAGGAACTTCACCGCTGCAACGGCGGCTACCGTTGAAATTGATGTCGCCAGTATCGTCGTCAGGAAAATATCGCTGGCCGTTGCGCCCATTAAGGCGACAACCGTTGCCGGCAGGATTAGCTGCACGCTCGATGTGTTGATGGCCAGAAACATGACCATCGAATTCGTCGCCGTGTCTTTTTGCTCATTCAGCTCCTGCAGCTCCTCCATTGCCTTCAATCCCAATGGTGTTGCAGCGTTGCCCAGACCCAGCATGTTGGCCGACATGTTGAGGACAATAGAGCCGATAGCGGGATGATCTTCGGGAACATCCGGAAACAAGCGCAGAGTGATAGGCCTGAGACCGCGAGCGATGATGCGGATCAAACCGGATTCTTCCGCGATCTTCATGATCCCCAACCACAGCGCCATGATGCCTATCAGGCCAATGGCAATATTCACGGACACTTCGGCCATGTCGATAGCCGCGTCGGTGACGTCGTCAATCTTGCCGTTGAAGATGCCAACGACGACGGCGATGGCCATCATTCCAAACCAGATGTAGTTAAGCATGTTCTCTCCAGTGCCAGCGTTCGATTAGAGAACTGGCGATTCCGGGATCAGGATAAAAGGGTCGTCTTTTGCGTGCAGTTCGACTTCATGGCCGATGGGTAGCGTTGCCTGGTAGTCACCGTGACCACACGGGAAGTTGCTGATGATCGGGATATCAAGATCGCTGCAAACATCAAGCACGATGTCGTCTGTCGACTTTCCAAACGAGGTGTTGCTGTCGCTCATCTCCGCCATTTCTCCAACGAGCAGCGCCTTGATGTTTTTCAGACTGCCACTCATCTTCAAATGCATCATCATACGATCGAAGGCATACAATTCTTCATCGACATCTTCTATGAGCAGGATAACGCCGGTCGTGTCGATCTGATCGGGCGTCCCGAGCCGGTTGATGACGATCGTCAGGTTACCGCCCCACAACTGGCCACTGGCGATTCCGGGACGCAAAATGCGAGCACGGCAGTCGGCCGGAGAATCGATCCGAATATCACCGCGGCCGGATAACATATCTTGCAGACTATCCAGGTTAAACGGCAGCGCCTTGTCGGCGAAGGTGCTGAGCATTGGGCCATGAAACGTGACCAGCCGGGACTGTTGTGCGATGGATGTCAGGCTTGCGGTGATATCACTGTAGCCAATAAATATTTTCGGGTTCTGCCGAATCAGCTCGTAGTCCAGCAGCGGCGTGACGCGATTGCCGCCATAGCCGCCACGCGCACAAATGATAGCGTCGATTGACGGGTCTTCGAACATCGCCATGATGTCCGCGGCACGGTCTTCTGGTGATCCGGCGTACTTGTCCTGGACGAGATCAGTGCTCGTTCCCAGGACAAGCTCGTAACCGAGGTGCTCGAAAACACTCACCGCGTGCTGTCGGCGTTCCGGTTCCAACCAGTAAGCTGGATTAACGATGCCAATCCTTGCATCCGGCGCGAGTCGTTTTGGTTTCACTTTATGGGTCATACGAGCGACAGAAAATTTCGAATCAATTGCTCGCCAGCATCGCCCGAGCTTTCGGGGTGAAATTGCACGCCGAACAGCGGCCGGTCCGGGTGCATCATCGCTTCATTGTGACAGTGCGACGACGTCGCCAGGTGTGCGAACCCCTCTGGCAGGCTCACTTCCTCGGTGTGGTCCTGTTTGAAGTCATCATCTTCGGCAAGTCCCTGGAATAACAAATTGGCGGTCAGGATTTCCATAGGTCGAAAATCGCGGTCTTCTCTGCCGAGGCTAACAACGCCGCCATGCAACAAGCCGATCACCTGGTGGCCGAAACAAATGCCAAGGACGGGGACATGAAATTCCCGTAAGACCTCAAAGTCACTCAGGAAACTTGTGCCTGTGTCTTTGATAAGCGTTGGATTGCCACTGATGATTATCGCCGCTGGCAGGTCTGCTGCGATCGCCGGCAACGACTGCGGCCCAATGACACAGGGCTCGGCCCCGCAGAGTGCCACGACGCGCGCAATATCCGGAACTTTGCTACTGCCACAATCGACGATTGCTACACGGCTCTTAGCGGATTTTCTTGATGGCATAGATCTGATCAAAGTAGGTCGCATCTCGCGACGCGTGAATGGTCATTAGCGGTGTCACGGATACGCCGTTCAATACACCTTCCTGCACCTCACCATCGTCACCAACCCAACCGAAACCGGACAAGTCATGAATAACGTAGGGCGCGCCGTCGACAGTGCCGAGGTAAATCATGACGTGGCCGGTGGAGTACAGCAGGTCGCCGACATCAGCGGACACCACGGCAGAAAATTTCTCATCTGGATCGGTATCGTCGGAGAATTCAATGCTCTCACCGATCGGGCTACGTCCTTGCTGTCCGGAATTGCGCGGCAGGTGAATGCCAAAGGTCTTGTAGACCTCTGACACGAGTCCTGTGCAGTCGCGAGCGTTGTAGGAATGTCCCCATCCGTAGCGTTCGCCCAGAAACTTGAACGCCTGCTCGACAACATTGCGGCGCGTAAAGGGTAAATAGCCTCGCTGTACGTCCTGACTGCGAGCAATCAATGCAGTCCTGAATCCGAGTTCACCGTTTTCATCCAGGACGGGCAGCCGCACTGCGTAGCTGGCGTAGGGATTTTGACCGTCAACGTTGTGATCGGTGTTTTCGAGATCGGCTAGCGGCAGGCGGGTCCCCATGTCCAGCTGTAACTCGGAAATCTCCGGCGTTTGCGGATTGAAGTTCGTGGCCACCTTGCTGCCGGTTACGACGACGAAACGCGTCGCGTTCTTGTAAGCGAGAATATCCGACCGTGAGCCGATAGCGACGGCTTCTTTACGGACCCAGGCGGCGTAATTAAACGATTGCGCGAAAACCCATTCGCCGTCTTTGCTTTCATGAAGAATGGCGACCATGTCCGCCGGGAACAAACCATTTTCCTGGAAGCGGTCGAGGTCGACAGTTTCCTGTGACTTGAACACGACGTCTCGCGTTGGCCACGTGCGCATATTGGCGCGGCGCAATACCAGGCCGAATTGCACGGCAACACGATCTTGCAGCGCAGACAGATTCAGGTTGGCTTGGTAGCGCGCGTAGTCGGTGGCTTCGACTTTGGTCTCTTCGACGCTGTCGCCAGCACGGTAATACAGATCGACGGAATACGGCTTGCTGATGGATTGAATGAGCTTGCTGACGTCTGACCCTGACAGCTCATCGGCGTAGGCCGCGAGATCGACCATATTCGGATCGTCGGCAAACGATTCGACGGTGAGAGCGGCTATTCCGTCCTCGTCTTTGACGACGGCGTCGGGATTCTTCGCCTTGTCTACCCAGTGTCTTGCAGAAAGATGCATTTCTTCAATTCCGACGACGTTCGTCGACCACTCCGGGTCGCTGGCGGCTGTGACACCGCAGGCACAGAGACCGCCGACAGCCAAAGCGCCGACCAAGAGTACCGACTTCCATATTGCGAGCATTCAACACCTGATGAGAGATTGTCTCCAAGGTCTCCAAAGTATCTTAGGAGGAGGCTGCCTTTTCGAACGACAGCATCGACAACTCGGAGATGCTCTCGATACCCAGTCCAGGGGCATCAGAAATTCTGATCTCTGAGTCGTTAAACGTTACGCCGCCAACAACGGGATTCACTGTGCCAAGCGATGGGGCGTCGAGATCGACGCGGGTAATACTGCTCGCTCGGGCAACCGCGACATGCGCCGCGGCGGAAACGCCGATACTGGTTTCGAGCATGCAGCCCATCATGCATTCGACGTCGTACAGGGCCGCGATATCGGCGATCTTGATCGCATTGGATATGCCGCCGGTTTTCATCAGTTTGATGTTGATGATATCCGCACCGCGCATCTGGATCAGGTCGATGACTTCTTTCGGGCCGAAGGTGCTCTCATCGGCCATGACCGGTGTCGAAACGCGTTCGGTGACGTATTTCATGCCTTCCAGATCATCGCCACGGACAGGTTGTTCGATGAACTCCAGCTCAACACCACTGCTTTCCAATTCGCGCAACGCCGTAACCGTCTGTTTCGACGTCCAGCCCTGATTGGCATCCAGTCGAATCAATGCTTTGTCGCTGACCGCGGCATAGATCGCTTTGACCCGATCGATGTCGACGCGCAGGTCTTTGCCGACCTTGATTTTGAGCGCCTCGAAGCCCCGGTCAACGGCATCAACGGCGTCTTTTACCATCTTGTCGATGTAGTCAACGCTGATGGTCAGGTCTGTTGAGAGCACCGGTTCGCCGCCGCCGAGAATCTTGTACAAGGGAGCATTAAACGATTGTGCAAACAGATCGTAGACAGCAACCTCGACAGCCGCCTTGGCGCTGTAGTTCGTAAACATGGAGGCCTGAATCAAATTGACGACGTGATTCAGGTTTTGAATATCTTCGCCCTGAATCGCCGGCAGAATTACGGTGCGGATCGCCTCAATGATCGATCCGTGCGTCTCGCCCGTGATTACGGCAGTGGCGGGCGCGCTGCCGTAACCCTGGTGACCCGTGTCGGTCTGCAGGATGACGACAACATCTTCCATATGCTCGACAGTACGCATGGCGGTCTTGAATGGCGTATGCAGCGGAACGCGTAACTTGCCTATTTCGATGCCGGTAATCTTCATCGTCTAGTCCGTTGAGTTCTTTATTGTTGTGGCCGAATAAAATATTCTATTGCGAGCAAATAGGCAAAGATAATTAATTCAGGCACCTGCCAACGACGCATCTTCCTCTGCGGCAGGCGGGGCGGGCTCTTCCTCGACTTCCAAAAGCTCGTCGAGCTGGTCCGGATAGTATTTTTCGATCAGTGCAAAAAGTATCGCCGTCGAGTCGGGCGTCGCTTCTGACGTCACTTCCATCGGTCGGAAATGCAATTGAAAGGCCCGCAGAACATTGCGCGTCTGTTCGTCGTCCTCGCCGGTAGGCTCGATCATGTAACCGTAGGTGCCCAATGCCGTTTGTATGTTTAACAGCGGCAATGGCTGTTCCCGAAAGCGCTCCCAATAGCGGACGACCGTCTCGTCGTCGAACCAGGCGCCATAGCCGAGTCGAGCCAGGCGCTGCCAGGGAAAGCGCGGGCCGGGGTCAATCTTGCGATCGGGAGCGATGTCGGAATGGCCGATGATGTTGGTTGGCTTGATCTCGGGGTAGCGCGCAAGAATGTCTTCAAGCAACTCGACGAGCAGGGCCAGCTGGGAGTCGGCGAAATCGGGATAAAAGCACAGCCGCTCGACTTTGTCGGTGTAAGGGTTTGCCTCCTCGCTCGCGTGGCACCAGGTCTGGTTCACCAGTTCTATACCAATGGACTGGTCATTCAGCCCGGTTTTTCCTGACCAATAGCTCTTGCCGGCGTGCCAGGCGCGGTGAGACTCCGGCACGAGTTCGTAGGTTTGTACTCTGGATTTGCCGTACGTGGCGTCATCAGGTTCGGGGATCAGGTAGTGCGAGCTAACCGGATTCGAGGATGGTTGGGTCAGAACTCGGTAGGAATCTTCGAAGTTGGACGTCGTGTGGTGAATAACCACGATACTGACTCGACTATTGAAGTTTTCCGACTGGGTCTTGAGCGTGCTCGCACAGCCGCTTAGGATAGTCAGTATTGCCGCTAGTGCGCATATGAGCTGCAATTTGGAGGGTTCGGGCGAATTTATTTTTAGCATGTAGGTGATTTCCGTCAAGGAATAAATAATTCTTTACTTTTCTGCCGCCAATGATATTTTATCCCGTACCAATAAGTCATAGTCAAGAAAACTAAATATCCTTAGGGGGACAGAAAAATGACCATGCATTCAGGAAACGCGCCGAGACAGTCACGGCGTGCGTTTAGTGCTGTCTTAAGTTGGCTTGCAGTCGGTATCGGCATTGCATTTTTTGCCGCACCCGCGCACGCACAGCAGACAGGTGATATTTCAGGGCAGGTTTTCGACGCCAGCGGTGCCGGCATCGGCGGCGTTAGCATTGAGGCCAGCAGTAATGTTCTGCCTCAGCCACGTTCGTCCACGACGGCATCCAACGGCCGCTATCGCCTCCGTTTATTGCCTCCTGGCGAATACACGCTCGAATTTACTTTCGCCGATGGCAGCCAGCAGACGCGCGGCGTCATGGTAATGCTGCAGCAGACGGCTGAAATCGACATGGCGCACGGTGGTGCGGGCATGGAAGAAATCGTTGTCACGGGTTCGCAGATGATGGTCGACACGGGCCAGGGCTCGTTGAAAAATTCGATCAGCGCCGACACGATTGATGCCCTTCCGGTTGGCCAGGAATATCGCGACCTGTTTAAGCTGATTCCGGGTGTGGCGTATTCCGAACTGGGTGTTCGTGGTCCCAATAGCGGCGGCTCCGGTCAGGACAATAGCTACCAGTTTGATGGCGTAGACGTTTCCCTGCCATTGTTTGGAACGCTTGCCAGTGAGCCTTCCTCTCACGATATCGCGGGGGTATCGATCGTACGAGGTGGTGCCAAAGCGATTGGCTTCAACCGCTCCGGCGGCTTCCTGATGAACACCGTGTCGAAGACGGGTACGGATGAATTCAAAGCTGAAGTGGGCTACCAGGTTCAGACCGCAGGTTTGACTGGCGATCAGGACACTGGCGATTCACTTGAGTTTGACGAGGATCGTTCGTGGTCGACTTTAAGTATCGGTGGTCCCATCTTGCGCGATCGCCTGTACTTCTATATGTCGTATTATCGGCCGGAGCGCTCGCGTGATAATACGTCCAACGACTATGGTTCGGTAGGTGACTTCGATAGTGAGCGAGACGAGTACTTTGGCAAACTGACGTTTTCGCCGACGGACACCATTTTGCTTGATCTGAGCTACCGAACGTCGGATCGTGAAAACGAGAATGCCAGCATCGGTTCTACCGAGGCGGCCTCCCTGTCTGTCGGTGAGGCGGCCACTCAGGATACTTTGAACCTCGAGGGCTCCTGGATCATCAACGATGATACTTCGTTGACGTTCAACTACACGGATTTCGAGAACCTGAACTCGGGGCGCCCCGACAATTTGTTCAGCTTCATTCCGCAACAGGGTGACGGGCTTGATGTCGCCAATCTCGCGTCGCAGGGATACATCGATATTCCGACATACCGTGATGAGACGGATCCCGTAGACGGTGCGGCGAATGCCGCGTTCAACGCGGCGGTCATGCCGTACGTCGACCAGTACAGCTATAACCCAGGGCCTACTACTCCTGATTTCGGCGGCGGCGCAGTCGGTGGCGCTTCGTCGATCAATAATCAGGACTTCTTCCGCGAGAGTTTCGAGATTGGGCTGGATCACACGATCTACACCGGCAATACGACGCATGATTTTCATATTGGCTACCAGACTATGGAGGTCTCAGAAGACCTGAATCGTCGTTCAAACGGTTGGGGCTATATTGACCTTGCGGGTGGACAGACGCTGGCGTCAGATGGTGTGACACCGGTGCATTTCATCGCGAATGTTGCGCAGCAGTCATTGCAGACTGCGGGAGGCGGAACACTGATACCGTCGATCTTCTCAAGCGCGGACCTGCAGAGCATCGAGTTGAATGACACGATCACGGCCGGTGACTGGACCTACAACATTGGTGTCATGATTAGCAATGACGTGTTGTACGGACAGGGCCTGGCTGCGAACTCCAACAACCCTGTGACGGGCCTCGAGGCTTCGGCGGGTTCGAAGTACAAAATGTACGAGGTTGACTGGGCAGACATGATTCAGCCGCGTCTTGGTGTGGCCTGGGAGTACTCGGACTCAGCGTCTGTCTACCTTAACTATGCGCGCTACAATCCATCAGCATCATCGCTTGCGCGTGCTGCTTCGTGGGATCGAAACCTGGCGCGCACCATTGATGTTGCATTTGCCGCTGACGGCAGCTTCATCGAAAGTGACCCGGTCCGAGCCTCGTCTGGCAAGTGGTTCGATGACGGGCTGGAGCCGCGTTTCACGGATGAGTTCCTTGTGGGTATGACACAAGAGTTAGGTGATATGACGATCCGTGCGCATGTTCGTCATAAGAAGTCAGAGAACTTCTGGGAAGATACCAACAACAATGCCCGGTCGGCCTATCCGCCTCCAGGCGGGTCTCTGCCGCCAGGCATTCCGACGGACGACTACATACCCAATCTTCAGGATATTCGCGACGAGATCGGTGGATCGTCTTACGTCATTGCCCAACTTGACGGCGCTTTCACGAAGTTTTGGGAAGCCAGTGTTGAGGCAGACTGGCAGAAAGACAGTTTCTTCCTGCACGGCTCCTACACCTGGAGCCATTACTACGGCAACTTCGATCAGGACGTAACAACCACTAACAACGACCAATCGACGTTCATCGGCTCCTCAAACATCGCTGATGGTGCTGGACGCCAGCTCTGGAACTTCAAGGAAGGCAACCTCGGTGGTGACCGTCGTCACAAACTGAAACTCTACGGCTACTACCAGTTCAATTGGGAAGGTCGCGCGGGTGCCTACCTGGTGTACCAGTCGGGTGAACCTTGGGAAAAATGGGATCGAAATGTCTATTCCAGCCAGACAGGCAGCTCGAGCGATACGATCCGCTACGCTGAACCCGCAGGTTCGCGAACCACAGACGATCACTGGCAGCTGGATCTGAACTATACGCATAACTTCATTTTTGCGAATAGCCATGCTGTTCAGTTGCGTGCGGACGTTTTCAACGTGTTCGACAACCAGACGGGATACAACATAGACCGCGATTTCAATAACAGCACATTCGGTGACGCAAACAGCTTCTACAAGCCGCGCCGTATTCAGTTGGCTGTTAAGTACGCGTTCAACTAGAGAGCGCTGCGGCGCAGTATTGGCTGCAATGCGTCATGTTCCTGCACGACCCTGTCCCCCGGGGTTGCAGGAGCATGGCGCATAATTTTATGTGTGAAACCTAATGGAAAGATTCGCTGCCGCGTGGCTCGGACTGTTACTGGCGTCGTGTTTGCCAGTCACGAATGAAGGCCCGGATCATTCCTCGACCGCACTTGAACTCCCGACTTTAGGCGCTACCGCTTACCACTCCATCGCCGCACGCATCTTCGCCAATGAAACGCAAAGCCAGACTCGCTATTTGACGTATTGGGGAGCGGGGGAGGATTTTCCGTCTCTGGGAATCGGTCACTTCATATGGTTTCCGAAGGGAGTCGATGCGCCGTTCGACGAGACGTTCCCGTCGATGATGCAATACGTCAAAGAGCACAGCAGCGAGTGTTCCTCTGTACCCGTTTGGCTCGAAGATTTGCAATCGTTCGTGGCGCCGTGGCAAAGCAAAGCAGAGTTTGACGAAGCGCAGGAATCTGCGCAGATAACCGAGCTACGACAATGGCTTGTCGACACCGCATCAGAACAGGCCCATTTTATTGTTGTCAGTTTTGCCGATCGGTGGAACGAACTCGATTTGCCGGCCGAAGAAAAACAAGCGCTGACAGCACTACTGCAGCGTCTTGTGCAGACCTCGCAGGGACTGTCGGCAGTGGTCGACTACTACAATTTTAAGGGTCTCGGGAGTAATCCAAGAGAGCGCTATAACGGTGAAGGCTGGGGTTTGGTGCAGGTGTTGACAGATGTTTCGACGCAGTCGATTTCTGCAGACGCCACAGACCTGGTTGAGCAATTCAGCACCGCCGCCGCCAATCGGCTGCGGCTGCGCGTTAAGAATGCGCCGCCCGAGCGAAATGAAGCCCGCTGGCTCGAAGGTTGGGAGAGACGGGTCGCCGATTACACCGCGGGAACGAATCAATTTGCGGGGCAGGCGGCCAGTCGATATCGAGTAACGCCGTATCTGCAAAACCCGTCTCCAACCGGCATGACACTGGTGTGGTTTAGTGATCGCGAAACGGCGGGTGAGGTTACGATACGGAGCCGCGGTCCGGAATCGACGAGCAGCGAACGGAAGGATACGTCCGCACCAGCACGTGCCTGCGAGCTTTCGTATCATCTTGCGGAATATCGCAACCTCGAAGAGGCGCAGACGCTGCCGTTTCGACACGTTGTCGAGCTCGATGGCCTGCAGCCCGGCAACCACTACGCTTATGAAGTTCTGCAGGATGGTGAATTGGCTAGTGGGGAGTTTCGTACGCCGTCCGCAGATTCCGAGGTTCGCTTTGTCGTCTATGGCGATAGCGAAACGGAACCGGAGTCCGTCGGAAAACATGCCGCTTGGTCGGTACCTGGCGACCCTGCTGAGAAGCGCGAATATCTCGTGGATCAGTCAGCAGGTTACTCAGCCAATCTGGATGTGATCGCCACCCGCCGCCCTGATTTCGTCGCGATCGCAGGCGACCTGGTGCAGTCGGGCGGCGAGCAGCGCGATTGGGATGAATTCTGGCGGCACAACGCGTCATTAGCCGCTACGGCGCCGATCATTGCTGCAGCGGGGAACCACGATTACTTTGGCGGACCGGGCGATCTGGGCCTGTACAGCGACACCGGTTCACGTCGAGCAATCGCCAAGTTTCAATCCTACTTTCCGACCGATACCTATTACGCCGTTGACTACGGTCCGGTGGTGCTGGTGGTAATAGATGCCAATAGCGGCAGTCCGGATCGGTCCGCTGAAGATACCAACTGGTATCTCGACGGCAAACCGGCTGGTGGAGTTGTCCCGGCATGGCAGGCAGGTTCGGCGCAGGCGAAATGGCTGGAGAAAACGCTTGCGAGTGCGCAGCAGGGCGGCAAAGCGGCTTTCGTCGTGTTTCACCCGGCGCCGTATACGTCGGGTGTTCATGGCCTTCCGCCTGGCGTCGGCGATGCCGAAAACTTCTCCTCGGGTTTGCCGTTGCGCGCGTTAACACCGACGTTCCTTCGCTACGGCGTCGCCGCCGTGTTTAATGGCCACGACGAGATTTATGAGCATTCGACAGTGGCGGGTCGTGCTGTTCGAGCGGATGGCAGTTTGGTCGATCACACAGTGCACTTCTTTACGATCGGCATTGGTGGTGATGGACTGAGAGGTGCGCATCCTGCTGTTGCAAATCCCCATCGTGAGTTCCTCGCACACACCGACGCGAAAGAGGTTTTTGACAACGGAGTATTGGTTGCTGGGGGAAAACACTACGGCCATCTGGAAGTGAACCTGCAAGTCGTCGACGGGATATGGCAGGCTCGCATCGAACCGGTGTATGTGTTCCCGTTGATGAACAATGCAGGCGAGATTCAAGGGTTTGAACGGCGTGTCTATGACGATGTGACGATTCTCGAGGGTTTAAGTGAGCATTAATATAGGCGCCGTGGATTCAATCATACTGCTTAGCTACATGCTGGCAGTTCTGCTGTTCGGCGTCTGGATCGGTCGTGGTGGAAAATCGTCGGCGGATTATTTTCTGGGTGATCGCTCCTTACCCTGGGGCGCGCTGTTGTTGTCGATTGTCGCGACCGAGACGAGCACGGTCACGTTTCTGAGCATTCCCGGACTTGCCGCGGCAGCAACCGGCAATTTGACGTTTCTGCAGATCACGATCGGTTATGTTATCGGTCGAATCTTCGTCGTGTTCTTCCTGCTGCCCTTGTATTTCAAAGGTCGTCCCTTCACGGCTTACGAAGTTCTTGAGTCGCGATTTGGCACGATGAGTCGGCGCGTTGTATCAAGCCTGTTTTTATTAACTCGCAACGCAAGCGATGCGTTGCGTCTGTTCCTGACCGCGCTGGTGCTGCAAATTGTCCTCGGTCTTGATCTTACCGTTAGCGCCATTTTTATCGGCGCGGTGACGATTCTCTATACCGTAATCGGTGGCGCGAAGTCCGTCATCTGGAATGATTGTGTGCAGTTCGTTATCTACATGTTGGGAGCGGCCGCGGCCGCTTTCATCATTGTCGACATAACGCCGGGAGGCTTTGCAGAGCTGCAGCAGTTCGCCAGCGACACGGGCAGGCTGCAGATATTCGACTTTGACACGAGCCTGTTCAAGCCAAGCATGACGTTCTGGGCCGGACTGGCCGGCGGTGCATTTTTGACGGCGGCCACGCACGGCACCGACCAGATGATGGTGCAGCGCTACCTGTCAGCGAAGAGCCAGAGAGATGCTTCGATCGCGCTCGGTGCCAGCGGGTTCATCGTGTTCCTGCAGTTTGCCGTCTTCTTGCTTATCGGCGTTGGACTTGCTCATCTGTTCGCCATCGGTAGCGATACATCGGTTGCCGCTGGACTCAAGAATGATCAATTGCTCGCCTACTTCATCGTCAATTACATGCCGGTCGGACTTCTGGGCCTCACACTGGCCGCCGTATTTGCAGCAGCCATGTCGACATTGTCGAGTTCTTTGAACTCTTCCGCGGCGGCGTTCATTAACGATATGTGGTTGCCCACCCGGAGCAAGGCTCCGCATGAGCGAGATGTCTTGACGGCAGGACGCGTCGCCACGGTCGCGTTCGGGATCCTGCAGATCGGCATCGCAATCGCCTTCGGGATGTTCGCGACCGATGGCAGCATTGTCGCAAATGTCTTAAAAATCAGTGGCTTCGCAGCGGGCCCGGTCCTTGGTTTGTATTTCCTTGG
>CAZMRZ010000059.1:0-16759 GCA_964568835.1 uncultured Woeseiaceae bacterium
GTGCCCCGAAAGTTTGCGAGAAGTAGGACAAGGTTTGTTCCGTTTCCGGGCTCAGTGTATGTGCGGCATTGCGCAAGCTGTCGTCCAGGCCGAAGGCGAACGGTGCCAGTCGTTCATCTTCTTTGATGTACGACTCGACCACCTCACGGCCAACCGCGATCAATTCCGGCTGCATCCAGGCGGTAACTTCGCCGAATCGTGCAAACATGATCTGTGCGAGCTGTAGTCGCTCCTGGCCTTCCGACTCACGCAGGTCCTCATCGCCTTTCAGAGACGCATAGACATAAACGCGGCCACCTTTGCGTAGCGTGTCTGACACGAGTTGATTCGCTTTGTACAAGGCGTCAGCGCTGTCGCCCAGGGTGCCACGGAGCGCGTCGATCTTGTCGTAGTCGGCAAGCACTTCTTCCCGGGCTTTGTTCCACGCCTCGTCACTCGGAAAAAGGTCGGTCAGGTTCCACGTTGCCTGCGGGTCTTCGGTCGCGGCGTCATCTGCAACGTCGTCCGCAAATATGGGCTGGGCGATACAAAGACAGAGAACGGCGGCGAGCGGCAGTCGATAGTTAAGCATGATGAATCTCCTGAGATCTTCTTTTAGTAGACCGAATTATCGCATGCGGCGCCCGCGGATATGCCACCGAATGGACTGCGATCAGATCGTCTGATTGCCGCACGGGTATGAAATAGTCAGATACAATGGGCCGCGAACGATTCTGAGCATTCGCTGTACGATCCGCCGGGGAGGCTGGTTTTTTGAGCATTCTGAGATACACAATACCGAACAGTTTTACGGCATTGAGCCTGCTGCTGGGGGTGTCGTCCATCGTGACCACACAGCTGGGCGACCTGGAACTGGCGGCCTGGATCATCGTGTGGTGCGGTTTGCTCGATGTTTTGGACGGCGTGTCCGCTCGACTCTTGAAAGCCACGTCCAACTTCGGCGCAGAGTTCGATTCGATGGCCGATCTCGTGTCTTTCGGCGTCGCGCCTGCGGTGCTGGTTTTGAACGCAGGCCTGCAAATCGCCCATATTGAGCAAGACTCGAATCAATACTGGTTGCTCCTCGTCGCGATTTCCGTGTTTGTTCTCGCGGGCGCCATGCGCCTCGCACGATTCAATCTGATCTCGGAAGAAACGCCTAACGGCTGGTTTACCGGCGTGCCGATCACAGCTGCGGGCGGTGGTCTCTTATCGTCTTTCGTGCTGGTCCTGATCTATCATGAAGACATTGCGGCGTCGCTACCCTTGCACCTGTATTTTCCCGTCTTGATGTTTGTTCTGGCTATTCTGATGATTTCCAGAATTCGTTTCCCTAAAGCAAAGCGCCGGGATAGCAATCTCTTCAATGTGTTTCAGGTCATCGTAATTTCAGTTACCTATTATTGCGGCATCACTCGCAGCTACCCGGAAGTCTTGTTCGGGGTAGGGTTAACGCTGATGATTGGCGGAATCATTGCGGGTCGATTGACTCGCGACAAATAAGAACAACGAGGCACTGGTAAGTGCCCGGCACATCAGGGGGAGTTTATGCTCGGTCGTAGTTTCTTAGGTCGACGTTTTCTGACAATAGTCGTCGTTTTCTTTCTTGCGCAAAATGCGCATGCAGCGGACAGCCTTGATCTGGGCGGATTCGAACACCTTGACGGCTTCGTCGATCAATACTGGGATTCAGACAGCGGGCGCATTCTTCTCGATGTCGGCGAACTCGATCAACCGCTGATCTATCAATCGTCGTTGGCCAGAGGACTGGGGTCCAACGACCTGGGCCTGGACCGCGGCCAGTTGGGTGACACTAAAGTTGTTCGCTTTGTTCGCAGTGGGCCAAAGGTGTTGATGGTCGAGGACAACCTCCAATACCGGGCAGTCAGTGACAACAAAGACGAAAGACAGGCGATAGAAGAGAGCTTCGCCCGCTCAGTCATATGGGGATTCGAAGATCTCGATCCGTCAGACGAGAGGACAATTGTCGATGCGACTTCGTTTATTGTCCGTGATGCGCACGGTGTCGCAGCCCGGCTAAATCGTGCCGCCGAGGGCGCGTATGCTGTCGATGCGTCGCGTTCAGCGTTTTACAGGCCACGAACGCGAAGTTTTCCTGACAATTCGGAAATGGAAGCGATCGTCACGTTTGCGGGAGAACCCACGGGCGCTTATCTACCGACGGTCGCGCCGGACGCCCGCACGGTGACGGTTCACATGCACCATTCTTTCATACGTCTGCCGGATGACGACTACGAACCTATGGCCTACGATCCACGGGCCGGCGTTATTGGCTTGCGCTATGACACGGGCGGCTTTGCGGACTACGCGACCGCCATCGGCGAGGACATGACGGTGGACCTGGGTCGCCGCCATCGTTTGCTTAAGAAGGATCCGGCAGCGCTGATGAGCGAGGCCGTTGAACCCATCATCTACTATCTCGATCGCGGCGCACCGGAACCGGTGCGCTCCGCTCTGCTTGATGGCGCTCGCTGGTGGAATCAGGCGTTCGAGGCAGCCGGTTACAAAGACGCGTTTCAGGTGAAGATGTTGCCGGAAGGTGCGGATCCGATGGACGTTCGCTACAACGTCATCCAGTGGGTGCATCGCTCGACGCGCGGCTGGTCGTACGGCGCGTCAATCCTCGATCCGCGTACAGGCGAAATTTTGAAAGGACATGTTTCGCTGGGCTCGCTTCGCGTTCGGCAGGATTACCTGATCGCCGAAGGGCTGCTCGCTCCTTACCAGGACGAATCGGTTCCTGATGAGATGCTCGAAATGTCGCTGGCCCGCATTCGCCAGCTGTCGGCACACGAGGTCGGCCATACGATCGGCTTTGAGCACAACTTCGCGGCGAGCACACAGGATCGTGCGTCGGTGATGGACTATCCCGTGCCGCTCGTAAAAATACGCGACGACAACACGCTGGACCTCAGCGAGGCTTACGATGACAAGATCGGATCCTGGGACAAGCGCAGTGTTCTGTACGCCTACCAGGATTTTCCGCAAGGCATTGATGCGGATGCCGCGCGCGCCGAAATACTGAAAGAGACCATCGACGCCGGATTCAAATATGTATCGGATACCGATTCGCGCTCCGCTGCGACGCCACATCCGGACGGCAATCTGTGGGACAACGGCGAAGATGCAATCGTCGAGCTTGATCACTTGCTGCGGGTGCGTGAAATTGCTCTGAAGAATTTTTCCGAGAGCAATATCCGCATTGGCCGCCCGCTGGCCACACTCGAAGAGGTGCTCGTGCCCATCTACTTGTTGCATCGCTTCCAGATCGAGGCGGTCGGCAAGCTCATTGGCGGGCATTACTACACTTACAATCTGCGCGGTGACGGACAGCCGGTATCGACACCGGTCACGGCAGGCCGTCAACGACAAGCGATCGATGCCCTGATCGCGACGTTGGATCCGGCTCTCTTGCAGCTGTCAGACGACCTCGTCGCGATGATCCCACCGCGGCCGCCGAATAACCCCAAATCCCGGGAAACCTTCAGCGGTGCCAGCGGCGTGATGTTCGATGCAAAGTCGCCAGCGGCCAGCTCGGTTGCCATGACATTACGCGTCCTGCTTGAGCCCTCGCGCGCAGCCCGTCTTGCTGCGTCCGGCGCTCCGGGCTTGAGCGCGGTCACTGATGGCTTAGTCAATGCGAGTTGGAAGCAAAAGCTGTCCAGCGGAATGGTGGGTTCGATTCAGCGCCAGACAAATTTGCAGGTCCTGTATGCATTGCTGGGGCTCGCATTTAATTCGGCCGCAGACGCGGAGGTTCGATCCATTGCCCTAGACGCTGTCGACGGCCTGAATGCATGGCTGGCTCGTCAGACGCCGCGGGACCCGGCGACACGTGCACATTATGGATTTGCTCGCTTCGAGATTGACCGCTTGCGGCGCGATCCCGCTCAACTGGAGTTGATGCTCCCGGTTACCGTTCCACCCGGTTCGCCGATCGGATCTTCTCAAGCCGGTATTCACTAACAAGGCAACGACATGTCAACGACCGTTATCGTCCTCATTGCGTACCTCGGGATTCTCGCTGCACTGGCTATTTGGAGTCGACGCGAGACGCACACTCTGGCCGGGTATTATCTGGCCGGCAAGAAATTGCCGTACTGGGTTGTGGCGTTCAGCACCAACGCGACGGGCGAGAGCGGCTGGTTGCTACTCGGCCTGTCGGGTATGGGGTACGCGGTCGGCGTACAGGCCTACTGGGTTGTTGTCGGTGAGATTCTCGGAATCGCCGCGTCGTGGTGGATTATTGCCCGACGCCTGAAGAGGTTTGGCGACGAGACAGATGCTATTACGGTTCCGGACGTGCTGGCCGCCAAGTTCGCCGACAAGGCCAAGCTGATTCGGGCTATCGCCGTTGTCATCATTCTTGTAATGGTCACTGCGTACGTCACCGCGCAAATGGTAGCGACAGGTAAGGCGTTCAGCAGTTTCCTCGGCATGGAATATGCGACCGGCGTTATTGTGGGTTCCATATTCATCATTGGTTACACCTTTGTCGGTGGTTACAAAGCGGTCTCCTACACCGACGTTGTGCAAGGCGTTCTGATGCTGCTCGGTCTTATTGCTGTCCCCGCGGCTGCGATTATTGCGTCGGGTGGCTGGGGTGAGGTCCAAAGCAATTTAATGCTGCAGGACCCGTCTCTGGTTGACATGTTTGCCGTCTCTGATGGTGGCAAGCCGGTCTTGATAGCCATTGTGAGCTTTATTGCCATTGGCCTGCCGTTCCTGGGTGTGCCGCAACTTCTGGTTCGCTATATGTCAGCCAGAGACGACGGCGAGATCAAAAAGGCCAGGGTGGTATCGCTTTCAGTACTGTTGATATTCACGGTGGGCGCCGTAACCGCAGGCGTCGCTGGCCGGGCGTTGTTCCCGGGCCTCGAAGACCCGGAAACGATTTTCCCCGTCATCTCCAATAATTTGTTCCCGGAGATTATTGCCGGAATGCTCTTGGTGGTAGTGCTCTCTGCGATCATGTCGACGGTCGACTCGCTGTTATTGCTGGCCTCCTCGTCGGTCGTGCGCGATACCTACCAGAAGATAATGGGTTCAACCAAAAGCGAAGAAACCCTGTCCAACTACGGCAAGATCGTCACCGTTATTATTGGCGCCATCGCTGTTGTCCTGGGCATCCAGGAACCGCGAGTGATTTTCGATTTCGTGCTCGCTTCATGGTCCGGCCTCGGCTCGGCCTTCGGTCCTGTAATGGTCGGTATTCTCTACTACAAACGCATTACCTGGGAGGGTGTCGTCGCTGGCATGCTGGGTGGCTTTGTCGCGAGCGTCGTCTGGCTCAGCTTCTTCAAAGCGGACTACTACGGCCTGTACGAAGCGATCCCGGGATTCATTGTCGGGTTTGCGTTGACCTATGGTGTGAGCTGGCTCACGAGCAAAAAAGCCGATTCGATGTAACCAAATCGAATCCAGCGCCCTATAAGTAAGCATGAAACGAACTTTTGAGGGTAGTTTGATGCGAACTTTGAATGTATTGATCGTGGCGCTTTTGCTCACGAGTCCTGGCACGGCGGTGGCGGCCGCCAGTGATATTCCAGGAACAGCGACCTGGTACTTCCACATTGATCTTGCGGAAATGAAATCTGCCGATGCTGGAAAAGGTGTTTATGACTGGATGTCCGGAGAAGTCTTCGACGATGTAAAAGAAGAGACAGGTGTCGATATTGAGGGCGAACTGGATCGCGTGACGGCTTTCTCGATGGAAGGGCAGGGCCCGGTTTTCCTTTTCGAAGGAGATATCAGCCAGGTATCCCGCGACCGGCTAATGACGTTTATCGCCGCTGAAGGCGATCTCAAGTCATTGAAGTCGTCCGGAAAATCCTATTATCGGTTCAATGGCCGGGACAGTGACGGTGAATCTAAGAAAGCCACGACCGAGGACGGCAATATTGAGATTCAGTTCGAATCGCTCGAAGATGAGTCCTGGATCAGCATGGACCTGAAGAACAAGGTCATTGTCACAGCCAATGAAGCGCAGATGAAAGAGATGTTGAAGGGCGGCGGCAAGATCGCGGGCAGCCGCGGTCACAAGGGTGCTCTGGTCGTACTCACTGCTGAAAAGACCTTGCTGCAGGCTGGCATGAACTCGTCCGCTCTCGGCGGCGATGATGACTCTGGCTGGGACTCGAATATTCTTCGCAACACCGAGCAGGTGGCTTTCCTGGTCGCGGCCGCCGCGAACAAGCTCGCCATCGAAGCGCAGTTTGTGACTGCGGAACCTGAGATGGCTCAGTCGCTTGCGTCCGTTGCTCGTGGCCTGATCAGTTTGACCGCGTTTAGCGACGATATGGAAGCGGACGCTATTGCGGTATTGCAGGGCACCAAAGTGGAAGCGAAGGGCAACAGCCTGACTATTTCATTGGCCATTGATCCTGAACTGGTTGTCTCGACCTTGAATGACTGATGACCAGACATTAATTGACGCTGCCAAAGCGGGGTCCGCGGATGCATTCGCGGATCTCGTTCGCGCATACCGAGTTCGTTTGTTGCGATTCTTGCTGACTCGCTGTGCGAGTTATGCTGATGCTGAAGACGTACTGCAGGATACGTTGATCGCAGCGTACCGTTACTTGCATTCCTACGATCCTCGCTGGCGCTTCAGCACCTGGCTCTATCGAATAGCCATTCGCAACGCGCAAAAAATTCGTTCGCAGAATGTTGTCGAAATCGGTGATCTGAGCGATGAGGAAAGCGACCCGATGCTGCATTGCATCAATGCATCGGAGACACAGAACCTCTGGGTGAGTGCGCGGCGGGTACTGAACGACGATGTGTTTGCTGCAACGTGGTTGCGATATGCAGAAGATATGTCGATCAACGACATCTCAAAAGCACTGGATCGCTCGGACTCCTGGACCAAAGTGAACCTGTTGCGTGCCCGAAAAGCGTTAGACGCTGAAATGAACCGCAAGAACAGTGGAAATGAAGCCTATGGATAATCTGGCCAAACAATTGAAAGCAGATGCTGCAGCGATAGAAGTGCAGGTCTCCGATGAACTCGATCGTCGTATAGGCGCGTCGCTGCAGGGCATCACGCCCGAGAAGCCGACAGCACCTGCGGTCCAGCAGCGGCCCCCGTTATTCTGGTGGGCGAGCAGCCTGACCGGCATTGCGGCGGCTCTGGCTGTTATCGCGATTATCAATTCTCAATCACAGGTCGGCGAGGACGCGGTAGAAGTGCCCGAAATGTCGCCTGTGACGGTGGCGACTACGCCTATCATCAAATGGAATGCAGAATCTGCGATGCTGACTCAACCGCTGCAACGAGAGCTGGAAGACCTGCAATCGGACATAAAAAAGGCAGAAGAAAAGGTCAGGCAAGAAATCGGTCTCTAGCGTTTGCGGGGGGGTCGCTCCTCGAACCTGTGGAAAATACCTACTTTTTCAACTATCCTCGGTCACTGGGGTCAGTTCGCAAGGTTCAAATAGAAAAAGAATAAACGGCCGGATTTGATGACAGGCCACAGGACGAACTGAATAAGATTAAGAACATCGGAGCTATCTTTGGGGTTCTCCGGTTCATAAATCGCTCGACCTTCAAAGGATGCATGAAGTATGCCTTTCGCTGTTGTCTTGATTCTGCTTGTCGTCGGTTCCATCCTCTTTCACCTGTTTAGTCCCTGGTATTTCACCGAGTTGGCTTCCAACTGGGCAATGGTGGACTTGACGATGGATATCACGTTCTATGTCACGGGATTCGTCTTCGTATCCGTCAACTTGTTCATGGCCTATTGCGTCATCAAGTTCCGCTTCAAGAAAGATGCGCGCGCAACCTACGAACCGGAAAATAAAAAGCTCGAGTACTGGCTGACCGGACTCACAGCAGTCGGTGTTGCTGCGATGCTGACGCCCGGGCTGTTCGTATGGGCGAAATTTGTTGACGTTCCTGAAGAGGCCCACATTGTCGAGGCTGTCGGCCAACAGTGGCACTGGACATACCGCTACCCCGGCGAGGATGGCAAGCTCGGCGAGGCTGATGCAGAGCGCATTTCCAACGATAACCCGTTCGGCATTGATCCCGAGGACCCAAACAGCCAGGACGATATCGTTGTTTACAATCCGGAAGCGCACATACCGCTCGGCAAGCCGGTCAAATTCCTGCTGCGCTCCAAGGACGTTTTACACAATTTCACCGTCGCCCAGTTCCGCGTCAAGATGGACCTCGTGCCCGGCATGAACACCTTCATGTGGTTGACGCCGACGAGAACCGGTCGATTCGAATTGCTGTGCGAAGAGCTCTGCGGTGTTGGCCATTTCGCAATGCGTGGCGCGGTCGTGGTCGATGAACAGGAGAACTTCGATACCTGGCTGGCGCAGCAGCCTACTTTCGCTGAACAGAATTCACGAGTTGCGGGCAATGCCGACATAGGCTCCGCCCAATATGCGGTCTGTGCGGCCTGCCATGGACCACAGGGGCAGGGCGTTGCTGCGATGAACGCGCCGAAGATCGCCGGTCAGTCAGACTGGTACCTCAAACGCCAGATTTTGAGTTACAAGAATGGTCTTCGCGGCGTGCATAAAGACGATACGTTCGGCCAGCAAATGATCGGCATGGTCGCGATCTTGCCGGATGAGACGGCCGTCGATAATGTCGTCGCGCATATCGCCACCTTGCCCGACAAGCAATCCGAGGCAACGGTGAGCGGTGACGTCGCGAATGGCCAGCATATCTATACCGTGTGCGCCTATTGCCATGGCAGTGACGGCATGGGTCTTCAGGCCCTTAACGCACCGAGAATTGCCGGAGGTTCCGATTGGTATATGGCCAGACAGTTGGACAACTTCAAGACCGGCGTGCGCGGCGCTCATCCCAAGGATTACTACGGTTATCAGATGGGACTCATGAGCATCACATTGCGCGACGAACAAGCGATCAATGACGTCATCGCTTACATCAACACTCTATAGGTCGATAATTTATGTCTTACGTTGCATACGCAGATCGTGATCACGAGCAAGAGCACCACGATCCGGACACATTCATCACCAAGTACATCTATAGCCAGGATCATAAGGTCATTGCGATCCAGTATGGTCTCACGGCGATATTCGTTGGACTGATCGCCCTGGGCCTGTCGGTCATGATGCGCTTGCAACTCGGGTTCCCGGATGAGTTCAGCTTCATCAATCCGGAAAACTATTATCAGTTCATCACGATGCACGGCATGATCATGGTGATCTATCTGCTGACGGCGTTGTTCCTCGGCGGCTTCGGTAATTACCTGATTCCGCTGATGTGCGGATCGCGCGACATGGTATTCCCGTTCATGAATATGCTCAGTTACTGGGTATACCTGGTGTCGGTCATCATCCTGATCATCAGCTTCTTTGTGCCGGGAGGATCGACCGGCGCCGGCTGGACGCTGTATCCGCCGCAAGCAATATCGCAAGGTACGCCTGGAATCGACCTTGGCATCCTGCTGATGCTGATATCGCTCGCCGTGTTTATCGTCGCGTTCACCATGGGTGGTTTGAACTACGTAACGACGGTGCTGCAGGCGCGCTGCAAAGGTATGACGATGATGCGGATGCCGTTGTCCGTGTGGGGTATCTTCATCGCAACAATTCTGGGTCTGCTGGCATTCCCGGCATTGCTTGTCAGCGCCATCATGATGTTGTTCGACAAGACCCTGATGACCAGCTTCTTTATGCCGGCCGTGAGCTCTATGGGCGTGGACCCGGGGTACTCAGGCGGTAGCCCGATTTTATTCCAGCATCTGTTCTGGTTCTTCGGACACCCCGAGGTGTATATCGTTGCCTTGCCGGCTTTCGGAATCGTTTCCGACCTATTAAGCACGCATGCACGCAAGAACATCTTCGGTTATCGAATGATGGTCTGGGCCATTATTGCTATTGGTGGATTGAGCTTCGTTGTCTGGGCTCACCACATGTACGTCAGCGGCATGAACCCGTACTTCGGCTTCTTCTTTGCGACGACCACACTGATCATCGCGGTGCCGACGGCCATCAAGGTTTACAACTGGGTTCTCACTCTTTGGGAAGGCAACATTCACCTGCGGGTGCCGATGCTGTTCGCGATCGGTTTCATCTTTACGTTTATTCATGGCGGCTTGACTGGCCTCTTCCTGGGTAACGTAACGCTCGATCTACCGTTATCGGATACCTACTTCGTGGTGGCGCACTTCCACATGGTGATGGGTGTTTCTCCTGTTCTCGTCGTGTTTGGTGCTATCTATCACTGGTGGCCGAAGATCTCGGGCAAGATGTACAACGAGACGCTGGGTAAGTGGCATTTCTGGATGACGTTCCTCGGAACTTATGCCATCTACCTGCCGATGCATTACCTCGGATTCGCCGGCGTACCGCGCCGCTACTTCGCGATGGGCAACACAGACTTCCTGCCGGATTCCGCGCAGGATCTCAATGCCGCTATCACGATCTCAGCTTTGTTCGTCGCCGCAACGCAGATTCTGTTCTTTATCAATATGATCTGGAGCCTGAAGTACGGGCCGAAGTCGGACCCGAATCCCTGGGACGCTACGACGCTTGAATGGCAAACACCGGATCATCCGCCGAAGCATGGCAACTGGGGTCACGAGCTGCCAGAGGTCCATCGCTGGGCCTACGACTACAGCGTGCCGGGCTACGAGGATGATTTCATCCCGCAGAACGTCGGCGCCGATAAAGCACCGGCTGGCCGTGATCACGGTGGAGAGCACTAAGTGACAATCGCACTGGGCTTTCTCGCCATTATCCTGGCGACGATACTGGGATGGTTGCTCAAGCAGACCTTCAATGCGGCGCCGTGGGAAATGGAGGCCGTTGGCGATACGGCTCACTTCGGCCCACTCGGCGACGACAAGAGCAAGCTCATCGCGTTGCTCACGTTGCTTGCGGTCGTATCGTCGTTCTTTGCCTTGATCCTGAGCGCCTACGCATTGCGTATGGAGCTGGGTGACTGGGTGCCGATGACCGAGCCACAACTGCTCTGGATCAACACCGTGATGTTGATCGTGGCCAGCGCGGTATTTCAGTGGACACGTAATGCCGCGGTCAAAGGGCAGCGCTCTCGATTGCAGCCGGGCCTGATCATCACGGGCGTGCTGACACTCGGATTCGTGCTCGGTCAGTACGTTGCCTGGCAGCAATTACAAAATTCGGGGCAGTTCATTACGAGTAACCCGTCTAACGCATTTTTCTATTTCCTGACAGGCGCACACGCGATCCATATTCTGGGCGGTTTGTACGTGTGGGCGAGGGCGACAGCGAACGTTGTCCTTGGCAAGGGAGAGGCCGCAGCGACACGGCGCAGCATTGAGCTGTGCACGATCTACTGGCATTTCCTGTTGATTGTCTGGTTGGTTCTTTTTGGATTGCTGTTGTCGACCTGAAAATTTGACCTAAGGGGTCCGTATGTCAGAAGCAGTGCTGGATAGCGGAGCGAAAGAAGCTCCAGGCAAACAAGGTCTTGTAGACGACTGGTCTCGGGACAAGCAGGTCTTTGGCGTGCCCTGGGGCAAGGCCATGATGTGGATATTCCTGCTTTCGGATACCTTCATCTTCAGCTGTTTCCTGGTTGGATACATGTCTGTTCGTATCGCTTCAACAGATCCGTGGCCGAACCCGTCCGAGGTTTTCGCGCTGGAGGCTTTTGGGCACCAGGTACCGTTGCTCTTAATCGCAATCATGACCTTCATCCTGATCACGTCGTCCGGCACGATGGCGCTCGCGGTCAACATGGGCTATCGAAAGAATCGCAAGGTCACATTCTGGCTAATGGTGGCGACTGCAGTGCTTGGCGCCTCGTTCGTCGGTATGCAGGCTTTTGAGTGGACCAAGCTGATCTCCGAAGGTGTGCGGCCGTGGGGCAACCCATTTGGTGCGGCGCAGTTTGGGTCCAGCTTCTTCATGATCACGGGCTTCCACGGAATGCACGTATCGGCCGGTGTCATTTATCTGCTCGTTATCGCGTTTCGTGTTAAACGCGGGTTTTACGAAAATCGCCCGGGCGGTTATGAGATTGTCGAGATCACGGGCCTGTACTGGCATTTCGTCGATCTCGTCTGGGTATTTATTTTCGCATTCTTCTACCTCTGGTAAGAAACAGGACTAATTGCTATGTCAGACGATGGGACACAACATCCATTAAAGATCTACTGGATCATGTGGATTTCACTTTTCGTACTCAGCTCGTTCTCCTACGCGACCGACTTTATGGACGATGGAGCGTTGCGGCATTTCCTGATCCTGTTATTCATGTTTGCGAAGGCTGGCGGTATCGTCTGGATCTTTATGCATATGGGCTGGGAGCGGATGGCGCTTAAGCTCGCGATTCTTGGACCGCCTGTCGCGATTATCGTGCTTATCAGCCTCATGTCGCTGGAAGGCAACTATATCGAAGGTTCTCGTATTGATAACTATGGCGAAAGCACGATGGAAGTGGAGACGCCGGGGCATCACGAAGACGATTACTAGAGACAAAAAGCTATACTGGATGAGGCCCGCATTGCGGGCCTTTTTTTGTCCTGACAATGCCCGGGCCGTACGTATATCTACTCACCCGGAAAGCTCTTCATCGAGGAACTTTTCCTGTCGCTGAGTCGTGTATCAAACATAAGCGACATCAAAAAACCTCAAATTAGGAAGAGTGAAATGATTTGCATCAGGCGGATTACTGAAGTATTTGTTGTGCTGTCTCTGGCGGCAGTATTTGGATCACCGACAGCCGAGGCGTCGTCCGCCTGTTTGACTGCCTTCACTACGCAATATCCCGATTCTCAGACCGAAGACGCCGGTTTTTGCCAGACTTGTCATCAGGCCACAGGTAATAGTGCCTTCAACGTGTATGGCAAGGATTTGTCTGACTCTGTCGATGCCCTGGCAGGTGGGAGCTGTACTGGCGTGGACGTTGCGGCTGCGCTGGCAGCAGTGGAAGCCATGGACTCTGACGGCGAAGGAAACTCAAACATCGCTGAAATCACCGCCAACGCACAGCCCGGTTGGTGTGTTGAGTCGCAAGGCAGCACATGCGTGAATTCTGCGGGTACTCCGCCGAATGTCCTGTTAGATCCGGTGCCCGCGAATGCAGCGCCGGTTGCGGTTGCTGGTGGACCTTACGGTGGCGAGGCCGGTACGACATTGATTCAGTTCGATGGATCGGGTTCAAGTGATCCGGATGGCGATGATCTGACGTTTGCCTGGGACTTCGGAGATGGCAGTACCGGGGTCGGATCGAGCCCGACGCATACCTACGGTAACGCCGGCAATTTTCAGGTGACGTTGGTTGTGAACGACGGCCAGATTGACAGTGATGCGAGCGTGATATCTGCCGCTATTACTACACCGCCGGTGAATATCACACCGGTCGCCGATCCTGGTGGTCCGTACGACGGTCAGCCAGGTCAGCCGATCATATTCAACGGATCGGGATCATCCGATGCCAACGACGATGCGCTGACGTACGCCTGGGACTTTGGTGATGGCGCGATGGGCGTCGGCGCTGCTCCAACGCACACGTTCGCAGCCGACGGTAATTACACAGTTACTCTGACGGTGAACGACGGCCAGGTCGATAGCTTGGCGGTGACAACGACCGCATCCATAGTGACGCCCCCTGCCAACCGCGCGCCGACCGCTGATGCGGGCGGCCCTTACAGTGGTGACACGGGCGTCGCAGTCACTTTCGATGGCGGCGGGTCCAGTGATCCGGACGAGGACGCATTGAGTTATTCGTGGGAATTCGGCGACGGTCAGATCGGTACCGGTGTCGCTCCGAGTCATGCCTATGCAGCGGCCGGGACTTACACTGTTAGCCTGATCGTCAACGATGGTGAGTTTAATAGTGCGGCGGCGATGAGTGAAGTCACTGTTAGCGATCCGGCGGACCCGAGCGATGGATCAGCGCTCTATGCAACGAACTGCCTGGCTTGTCATGGTGATCCCTGGATTGAACCGGCGGTCGATGACACGCTGCCCGGCCTCCGACGAGTCGCCGGCTCGCGGAGCTGCAATATCAGCGGTTCCATCTTTGGTACCAGCGTATTTCCTAACGGTGTCCCCGAGATGCAGTTCCTGCAAGGATTGAGCGAAGTCGAGATCGGTGAATTGGCCGAGTATCTCAACTCCGAAGAGACATCCGGAGAACAACGCTACGTGAGTACCTGCGCTGGTTGCCACGGTGACAATGGCTCGGGTGGTCGGGTTGATGAGGACGTTCACGGTGATGAGGCGCATGAAACCTTCGAGGCTATAGCTGAGGAGAGCGAAATGCGATATCTCGCCTGTATGCCAAACTCCGATATCGATGCGATAACCGCGTTCTTGTTGACCATGGACGACGACTTCGATGACGACGGTATCGATGATGACGAAGACCATGACGATGACGGAGATGGCATCCACGATGACGACGACAGCGACGATGACAATGATGGCGTCAGTGACGATGACGAACGCGAGGACGGTACAGATCCCCGCGACGACGACACTGATGATGACGGTCTGGACGATGGCGACGAACGTGAACACGGTACCGATCCAAATGACGACGACACCGACGATGACGGCGTTAGCGACGGTGACGAAGTCCACGTCTTCAACACCGATCCACTGACAGCAGGCAGCACTGCACCGATTGATACCAGCAGCAATGATAGTAGTGGTGGAGGCTCGACCAACCTGCCGTTACTGGTGTCTCTGATGCTGGTGATGCTGATTGGACGCAAATGGAGAACCGTCAGACAGGACTAGCACCGTCGATTTTCTTCAGCCGGAATTTGCTTTCAGAAAACACGTAACTTATTGTTACTTATGCACTTTGTGGCTTCTCGAGTCTCGCCTCGATCGCGATCTTGCTGGGCGGACTGGCGCGCCGCTGTGCCGTCGCAGCGTCACGATAGTGCGAGGCTTGGTCTTAGAGTGGTGATTGGCGGTACACTGGTCATCCTGATGAACGCCGCGCTCGCGGGGCTCTTCTTTTCCCTGCAGTCAATCGGAATACTGGCATGACTAGAGCAATTATTTTGGTACTGGATTCATTTGGTGTCGGTGCCACAGCCGACGCCGAGAAGTTCGGTGACGTCGGGGCAGACACGTTCGGGCATATTGCGAAAGTTCGCGCCGAGTCTGCGGCGGGCCCATTGCGCCTTCCGACTCTCGCCAGTTTGGGCCTGTTTCATGCGGGCCAGGAAAGTACCGGTACGTTTCATCCCGGACACGATCCCGATATTGAAGTTATTGGCGCCTATGGCCATGCGGCAGAGCTCAGCAGTGGCAAAGACACACCGAGCGGCCATTGGGAGATCGCCGGCGTGCCGGTATTGTTCGAGTGGGGTTATTTCACGGGCAAGGACGGAGCTTTTCCGGCGGAATTACTGAGTGAATTGATCGAGCGTGCTGATTTGCCCGGCGTGCTCGGCAACTGCCATGCATCCGGAACGACGATCATCGCCGAGCTGGGCGATGAGCACGTTGCCAGCGGCAAACCTATTGTCTATACGTCAGCCGATAGTGTGTTCCAGATCGCCTGTCATGAAGAAGCCTTCGGCCTCGACCGCCTGTACGATCTCTGTGACATCGCACGAAAGCTGGTCGACAAATACAACATTGGACGTGTCATCGCACGACCGTTCCTTGGTGACGGTCCTGAGACCTATGCCAGAACAGGCAATCGACGTGATCTAACGACACCGCCGCACGCTCCGACCGTGCTAGACAAGCTGGCTGAGAGCGGTGGCGAAGTGGTGAGCGTTGGAAAGATATCGGACATCTACGCACACATGGGCATCACGAAGAAAATCAAAGCCAGCGGTAACGAGGCTCTCTTCGAGGCGACGCTGGATGCGATGCGCGAGGCGGGTGATCGCTCTATCGTATTCACTAATTTCGTCGATTTTGACATGCTGTACGGGCACCGGCGGGACGTCGAAGGTTACGCGACTGCACTGGAGTATCTGGACGGGCGTCTGCCAGAGATCATCGATTTGATGGGCAAGGGCGACTTGCTCGTTTTATGTGCCGATCACGGCTGTGATCCAACCTGGCCAGGCAGCGACCACACTCGCGAGTACATTCCTGTGCTTGCCTACGGCGCCGGTGTTAGCGCAGGTTCATTAGGACGCCGTGAGTCCTTTGCAGATATTGGTCAGAGTCTCGCCACGCATTTCGACCTGGCGCCGATGGACTACGGGACGAGCTTCGTTTAGTTATTGCGTTCGTCCAGCGCTGTCTTTATCTTGGCGGCCAGCGCATTCGCCTCAGCTGCGACCCGAGCGGTATCGATCGTCAGCATCTCGCCATCAAGCATCAGTACTTTGCCATCAACGACGACGGATGCGACGTCCTGTTCATCGGTGACATAAACCAGATGTGAGATCACATCATAAGTCGGTATGTGATGAACATCGTCGAACGCGACCTGAATGATGTCGGCACGTTTGCCGACCTCAATGGAACCCACGGTGTCTCCGAGGCCGACGGCGAGTGCGCCGCCGCTGGTCGCCATTGTCAGCACGGTTGACGCGGACAAGACCTGTGGATCCATGCGATCGACTTTCTGCAACAGGGCGGCAAGGCGCATTTCTTCCCACATATCCAGGTCGTTGTTGCTCGCGGCACCGTCGGTACCCAGGCCGATGCGAACGCCGGCCTGCAACATTGCCGCGACCGGCGCGATTCCCGAGGCGATCTTCATGTTGGACGTCGGGTTGTGAATTACGCCAACCTGCCGTTTCGCGAGAATAGAAATTTCAGCCTCGGTCGGCCAAACCATGTGCGCGGCGATGGTAGG
>CAZMRZ010000060.1:0-16190 GCA_964568835.1 uncultured Woeseiaceae bacterium
TCATGCATGCTGAAGCGATCCAACTGAGTAGATTATTGACGCTGGAGGAATTCGATACCATCGAAGTCAGCGGCACCGTGGGCGCGGACTTGCCAGTGGCTATCGTGGGAAGTTCTCTCACCATTACTGACGGGCGACTGTTTGGCGAGCCGCCTGGCGGAGTGATTCGTTACCATTCGAAGGCCGAGCCGGATGAGACGGACACCTCGAGCATTGGATTTGTAACGCTCGCGCTGAGCAATTTTAAATACGAGACATTGACGTCGGAGATTGACTACAACGCAGATGGCGATTTGAATCTGCAGTTGCAATTGACCGGCAGGAATCCCGATCTGGATACCAATAGACCGGTGGTGTTGAATCTTGGAGTGGAAAACAACGTGCCGCAAATGCTGAAGAGCTTGCGAGCAGCACGCACCGTAGAAGATATACTGGAACAACGACTACGCTAGATAAACGCCGTTGCTATCCGACGGTTAGAACTTGATGTAAGCTCATATGAAGTGCTTATCAAAGCCGGGTGACATTATGAAATCGACCTATCTATTGATCGCTGTGTTTTTCGTCCTGGCCGGCTGTAATCCGACCGTCAAGGTCGAAGCTCCAGACAAGCCGATCGAAATAAATCTCAACGTCAAAATCGAACACAATATCCGAGTACAAGTCGACAAAGAGCTCGAGGATTTGTTTTCTGAAGACAGCGACATATTTTGAGGATGATGACAATGACGATGAAAAAAATTATTACGACCATCGGCCTTTTATTGTTGCTACAAAATGCGTGGGCCATCGACATACGTGACGCCAAGACGCAGGGTCTGGTCGGCGAAGCCAACACCGGCTATATCGCGGCAGTAACATCTCCGGCGAGCGCTGAAGTCAGGGCGTTGCTCGCGGACGTGAATGCCAAGCGAAAAGCCCAGTTCGAAGCAACGGCTAAGAAAACCGGCGCGAAAACGGGCCAGGTTGCTAATCGCTTCTACGAGCTCGCAGTGCAAAAAACGGCTCCCGGCGGCTACTACCAGGACAGCAGCGGCCGCTGGAAGAAAAAATAGCTGGCTAAAAAACCTTGAGCCCCTAAGTGTTCGATCGAAACGGCGAACACCGTTCGCCCCCCATCCGGACAGACGTCTGCATCGCTCATTCGAGCTTGGCTGCTCGCTCGCTGGCATCTTGTGCAAGTGCTCCGCCTTGCGGACGTAATGAGACATACTCCTCGTAGTTCGCTCGCGCCGTAGATCGTATTTTTAGTTCTTCCTGAACCCGACCAATCCAGTACGGTAGCTCCGCCAGTAACCGGTACGTCGGCATATCATCCAGAAAGGCCGAAGTAGCCTCACCGTGGCGTACCTTCAAAGTCGTCAGCTCATCCAGCGCCTCCGGATAGTTACCAGCCCGCAGATAGGCTTTCCCTATCTGATAGCGAATCAACCATAAGTCAGCCGTGGTAATAGCTTCGCGCATTGCGAGTATGGCTTCGGTTCGCGCCCCCTCGCTCTCCAATATCATGCCCTTTAGCATCTGCCCATAGGCGCGGCTGTGTACATCTGCCTGCTCTGTCAGAGCATCGGCAACCGCCCTCGCTGACGTGAGGTCACCCGCTTGTATGTAGATCATCGCTACCGAAACTTTTGATGCGTCGCCATCGGCTAATGGCAAGGCATTCGCCGCGGCAGTTGTCGCCGCCGAGAAAATTTCCTGATCGGCGTACGACTGTGCGAGCGCGATGTACTTCAACGCGGCCATGCGATGATTGCCACTATCGATATCGGTATCAATACCAGTCCTCAATCGTTCCTGCGCCGCGCCAACCTGACCGAAATACAGGTCAATGTCAGCCAGGCCCAGTTCTGCCACGGACGCGCCATGCTCAGTCTTGTTTGTCAACGCCATGCGTCGGTACGCATCACGTGATGCGTCGACCTGTCCTCGCGCCAATGCCGCCATCGCCATTGGCAGATAAGCTATCCCGTATTCCGGATCCGCGGCGATCACCTGTTCAGCTTCATTGGTGGCCGTTTCCCAATCGCCTTCATACATCCCATACAAAGCCAATTTTGTTCGAGAGAGATAGTCCGCAGGAAATACTTGAAGGATTTTACGGGTTGCTTCGGCCGCCGTAGCGAAGTCAAGCTGCCGGAATGACGCAGATGCGTAACTATCGTGTGCGCCGACGTCTGCGGGATACTTATCGACAAGTTCGGAATAGATTTCTACTGCTGCGTCGCCGTCAATCGTTACGGAAGTATAGTAGCGACCAAGAGCCCGCAGTCGCTCCCGTTCCGTCATTGTGTCCATCAGGGATAGCGCCTTCGTCCAGTGCGCCGCTGCCTGATCTGTTCGACCGAGTGTAAATTCCACAAGCGCCAAGCTCGAGAAGGCGCGGCCAAGGTTCGGATCCGCCACGGTTGCTTGCTCGTAATACTTTGCTGCTTCCTGAAGGTTTCCGGCTATCTGGAATTGCGTGGCCGACGCATACGCGTGGGCTGCCTCGAGCGACGCGGCCACAAAGGTCTGAGCTTGCCCACCTTGCTGATCGCCCAGAGTCGTATCACCCAGCTTTTTCCTCGCCTTTGCAGACAGTTTCCCGATCGCCAGCAATACGGCGTCGCGCGAATCAGCCTTCTCATCTATCGTGAACGCGGATCGACCGTCCAAAACGTCCATACCTTCGACGGTAATACGATACCCATTCCCGGACTGCTGCAAAGATCCCGCCAAGAGCAGCTCTATGCCTTCCCGTTGCGCAACCTGGGCGGTAATGTGCGGCGCAACCTCTATACCGACGATAAACGCCTGCTCCAGGACATTATCGAATAGCGGGTCGTCTACCGGGCTTTCGAAATTGGTCACCAGCACCGAGACCGGCTCAAGTTCCACGGTGATTGGGGTTTCGTTCGTTAGATTTAAAAACAGAGAAACAACGAGTGCCAACACCAATACTCCGATGATGGCGAAATCCGACTTACGGGGTCCCAATTGTTCGACGATCGTGTCAGTCGAGCCAGCCTGGAGACTGATTCCTTCTTTATTGACATCGAAGAACCATGCCAATACCAGCATGACAGGGAAGCCGGCGATCGCAACGACAATAGCGCCACGGAATAGCCACTCCGGAGCATCGAAGGCAGGAAGAACGACGCTCGCGACCTCGATCAGAATCCAGCAGATTCCGACGTACAATCCAACAGTGCGAAACACCTCGCGGCGTCGCAATTCTTTGATAAATCTTTTCATTGATGGTGGTAAGCGGTGGTAGCGGTCGACGTCAGTCTAGCACGCACGTGAAACATGCCTCGCGTCTGTGGGCGTGGTCGTGCATGTGGTTGCCTGCTTCGTTCATCCTGACGGCGAAATAGCGGGACCGAACCGCATGTCCAACAAAATGCGGTTCGACCCCATTTACCGTTAGGGCACCAGTGTTATCGGCACAGTTAATGTGTCGAGTACTGTAGTGTCGAGTATCAGATCGAATCTGGCCGTCGCCGGTCCCGCTATAAGAGTCCCACTACCTGAAGAGGTCGTATTGTTCGCGTTCAACGTAAAGTCAATACTGCAATTGCCTTGTGGTAGAACCCCCGTCGCGCCACAGTTTACCTGCAAGCCGCCCGCTGCTCTGGACGCGCCTGGTTGTTCAATGTAGGTCTGAAGCACTACGGGCGACAACGAACTACCGGTGCCATTGCTGACGTTGGCTGTGTAGGAAACCAATGGCCCACCAATAGTCAGCGTCGTTGTAGTCAATATGACGTTGTCGATGACCGTGGAAGGCGGAGAGGCACCGTTCTTGCCAGCGGAACCCGCATCGAAGATCGCCTGGATCTCTGCTTGAGTAAGGGCCCGGTTGAAGACGTCGAGCTCATCGATCGAAGCATTGGCGAACTGCTGCGGCGTTGTCACAGATGTACTCAAGTTGTAACTGCCGACGTAGACATCCGCTTGGAAGTCGGTCGGAGTCCCGGCAATGCCGGTGTCGACCAGTGCGCCATCAAGGTAAACCCGCACCTCTGTGCTGGTGCCGGCGGGCTGCCAGGTCATCGCCACGTGGTACCACGGACCGATGGTGAGCGGTGCTAATGTGTTTTGCACCGTCACGTTGTTGAACTCCCAGAGCAGAGTCCCGCCAGGTCTGACGAACAAGCTGGGCGTACGCTGCAGATTGGGGCCAACCGAGCCAATGAAGAGGTCGGAGTTTGCACTGAGAGGGCCGTTGCGTCTCACCCAGAAGTCGACAGTGCCCGCGGACTCTGACAGCGGCTGGCCGATGTTCATGTAGTCATCGATACCATCGAAGATGAAAGACTGGTTCACGAACCCGGGGCCAAACGTTGTGCCGCCGAACAGAGTTCCGTCGTTCGAGCCAACGATGTCGCTAGCGTTGCCCTCGCCTGGCCACCAGTTCAGCAGTCCAGACGGCAACGGTTCGAGTTCGAGTTCGAGGTTGTCGAACCAGACGCCGACGTTGAACCCCTGCGGGTAGACGGCCTGAATCTGCACGGTGATGTTCTGGCCCAATTCCATCCCCGACGCCCCGGTCGTGTAGGTGACACCCTGCAACAACTGCCAGGTGGTGAAGCCATCCGTGTCATACGTGGCGGTCGCCAGGCTCTGGAATACATTCGCCACATCCAGGTAACCAATGCTGAACTGTATGTTGCTGCTGTCCACGTTCAGATCCGAGTCTGTCGACCAGCCTGCGAATGTGTAGGTGGTGTTCGTCGTGAAAGTCGCCGTGGTGGTCTGGGAGCTGGCGGCCGTATTCGTATTCCCATTAAAGCCGAATCGCAGACCGAGATCTGGAGACCCGGGATTGCCCGAACCGAAAGTCGAATGCAAGGCGGTCTGAGTGTTGCCACCCCAGTCCGTCGCGGCCGGGAAGGTGCCACCGCCGTTAATGCTTTCGAAGTCAGCATTGGTCAGCAGTGGAATGACACTCGCGATAGCCGGCGTCACCGTCACATAGAAGGCGCCGCTGTTGTCGGGTGAGAAACTGTCGTTGACCGCGAACTCGAGGTCCCCGGCGCTGGTCGCGGTAAGCACTGTCGGGCCTGCTCCCACGAACTGCCATGGGCCGTTGCCGATCCGCGCCACGAGGCTGATGGCTGGCGCACTTGTTAGAAAGCAAGTTCCGCACGGATTTGGAGCGCTTCCGTTGGGTGTGTCGAGCGCAGAGCCTGGCGCTCTCCCTACGAATCCTGTCGCCGTGATCGATACCTGTTGACCAATGGCTAGCGGACCGGCGTTGGCCGGTGCTGTTGCGCTTGCCGTGCCAGGCACGATGTTGGCGGGCGGACCAAACTCATCGGCGGGCGGTTGAGTCAGGGGATCGGTATTGAGCGGTTGCGAGCTGACCAGGCCACCGAGGTCTTCGACAACGAAGGTGGTCACCGGATTAGCGGGGGTCTCTGCGTCTACATCTGGCCGCACGCTGAAAGTGACGAGCACTTTCTCACCTGGCTCGAGGTAGAAACTACCGTCAACCGCGGTGTTAAGTGGATCTGTCTGGTTGAATATCAGTTGTTGCTGCGCTTCGGTGATGAGCTCGCAGCCTTGCGCGACCGGCGTTTCGTTGAGGCGGTAAACGACCAGATCGTAGTCAAGGCCTTCAAGCTGCGGTGCTGCGAGATTCAGATCATATGCGGTCGTGGCATTTCCGTCGTTACGGATAGCAAACGTTACGTCCACCTGCTGAGGCGCCACTCCCGGAGTGGTGTTCAGAATCGCCGGATTCAGGATCGCCGGGTTAAGAATCGCCGGATTCAGGATCGCAGGATTCAGGACCGCGGGATTCAGAATTGCAGGGTTCAAAATTGCAGGGTTCAGGATCGCGGGATTTAGCACAGCCGGGTTCAAAATGGCCGGGTTGAGAACCGCCGGGTTGAAAATTGCGGGATTCAAGATCGCTGGATTGAGGATCGCTGGATTCAAAACCGCGGGATTGAATATCGCTGGATTCAAAACCGCGGGGTTGAATATCGCGGGATTCAGGATCGCAGGATTCAGGATTGCCGGATTCAGAACGGCGGGGTTGAAAATTGCCGGATTCAGAATCGCCGGGTTTAAGACTGCCGGATTTAAGATCGCGGGGGTGAGCACACACTTCGCCGGGTCCTCGGTGCAAGTCATGAAATCATCGCCGCTAACGGACGCGTTGAGAATGGCGGGATTGAGAATCGCCGGATTCAAAATCGCCGGGTTGTGCACTTCCGTCGCCAGTAACGAAGCTTCCAACGGATCGGGGGCGGCAGGGTCATTATTAAGGTAGACCGAGCCCGTGAGCGTGCCACCGATTTCGGCTACCGAGACCGGAATTGCTGTGCTCGCCGAACCGCTTGCGAACACAGTAGCAACCGCACTCGAATAGGGCGGGATCTCGATGTCTGTCAGTGTGATGATCTGGTTCGGCGCGAAGGACGCTTCGATGAGGCTTAGCGTCGTGGGTAGTGACAGGCGGAATTCTCGTGCCTGCGCCGTGGTGTTCTGCACGTAGATCACGAAGCCGCGCTTTAGCGGCGCGCCGGTGATGTCGAATCCATCCAGAGGACGGTTGTTGCCCGGGGCAGCAACGATAACGCCGTTGCTGATCGACGCGCTGTAAACGTTTTGGTTGCGCGTGCCGGTGTAGAGCGAACCCGCCTGGAACTGCGGCAACGCGTCGGGGAAGACGACGCTAGTGCAGCTGGGAATCATCACTGTCGGGTCGAACAGGCTGGGCTGAGCATCCAGGATCGGCGCCACGTACTTTGACCAGTCGCCGTCAGGCGGCGGGATGACGTCACGGTTGTCGGACCAGACTGCCTGCCAGACTTGCACGTCACCTGGGTTGCTGGCAAAGCGCCAGATGCCGTCGTCATTAATCAGGTTAGGGGCAGCAACATCGACATAATCGCCGATAAACGGAGTCGTGCCGTCGGCGAACATCGGGAAGTTGGGCACCATGTACTCGACCTGGACCGTTTCACCGGCGAACTCGTCTCCGTATGCGACGAAGTTGTAGCGCGACGCGGAGCCCGAGGGTCTGACGGGTTCATTGACCGAGGTCAGGCTGTAGTCTGTGAACACGGGCAGTGCGGCGGGAAGCGCCGTTGCGACGCGTACGTCAACCGTGTGCCGCAGCCGATCGGGCTCCGGCAGATCGATCACGAAGCCTTCGTAAATGCCCGAGACATCCTGCCGGAAGTCATAGTAGACCATCGTCAATTGCCCGCCGGCAAAGAGCATCGACGGCTTGATCTGATGCCCGTTGCGGTTGGGCTCATCGATCGCGTTCGGTGTGCTCCAGCCTATACCGTTGGTCGACGTCGAGACGACGATGCGTGCGTCGCCGTCAGACTGCTCGCCGCGAATCGTTGCATAGCCGCGTGCAGCCCATGCCACGTAGATACGACCGTTTGCGTCCGTTGCAACGCTTGGGTATGCAGTGGTGCGGAAAGAGAATCTCGTGCTGCCCTGATCGAAAGTCGACGACTCGTCGATCATGACCGGTTCGCTAAAGGTCTCGCCGAAGTCGAACGAGCTGGCGACCATAATCGCATTGGTCTCGCCGGTCGCAGTTAGAGTCGCATCCGCGCCGCTGCCGGCATCCGAACAACTTCCCGAGCCTTGGAGGACTCTCTGAATGCTTTTCTTAATGTTCTGGCCAGCTTTCTTGTCCTGTTTCTTCGGATTGGAACCGATCGGGTGGTCGACGAACCAGGCTTCGGCATCGGCGATGAGGCCGGTGAGATTCTGCGACCAGTCATACGCGTTGAAGCCCGGTACTGGGTCACCGCCACCAGTGAGCAGATTGAGTTTGGCGGCGATCACTTCGTAGGATAATTTGATCGATTCATCGCCCCGGTGTTTAGTCCCGAGCAATGCTTGTGCCTCTGCGATGGAGTACGTAGCGCCGGCCATCGTGATCGTGGACACGGGCCAGTCACTGTTGATCTTCCAAGACGCAGGACTGGCAGGACAGCCCGTCGGCGAAATTCCGAGAAAGCTCTCCACGGTATCGAAGCGGCGCCAAACGACGTTCAGCTCGCCGGTAAGCGGGTGGATCGCGATATTGGCGCCCTGGTTTAGCGAGTCCGGCTGACTGATAGGCTGAATATCCCAGCTGTTGCCGCAGTCGGCAGAGGTGGCCAGGCGGATCTCGGAGCGCAGATTCTGTTCCTCGCCCCCGATTGCGGCGTAGCCCACATAGACATTGCCGCAGGCAACTGTTTGATTGACGGTAGAGCCGCCGCGCTGCACCACGGAGAACGTGTCGGTGATGCTGCCGCGCGGGATGTCGACCCCGATCCACGATTTGTCGAGGAACACTGCGCCGTCATTGTTGGCGTCGATGATGACCGTGTCGAGGTAGCGAATCGGATCACCGCCCTCGTCGTTATTGAGATCGATGAAGCGAGAGACAAATATCGCGCTGCGGGATGGGTCGCCGCGCTCGAAGACAATTCCGGAGTAGTAGAACATTCCGTTGACGCCGGCTCGTACCACCGGATCGGCACCTGCCGCGTAGCCGCAGAGCGTTGGCGGGTTGGGACCCTGACAGTCAGGGTCCTGCGGATAGCCGGGAATAAGCGTCGACTTCCAGGTCGCGCCGCCATTGGTCGACCAGAAGTAGCTGAGCCAGGAGTCACCGGTCTCGCGCCCACCAGGCAAACCAGGCACGTCGACTGCGCGATAGTCATTGGCGCCTGACAGCAGGTGGAGGTTGTTGCGACTCGAATACGCCACCGACGGCTCATTCTGTTGACGTTGGAACGGGTCGCCCGTGGGGAACGATCCGCCCGAAACCATGTTGACGTTGGCGCCGATACTGAGCGAACCCTCGGCAAATGCAGCGCCAGCAAACAGCGAAGCCAAACAACAAAAAAGTGTAATGCGTAAAGGTGAAGTCATGAAAGTCCCCCCCCGGGAACAGCTGATTATGATTTTTTTTATACGTGCTCGTCCGGACAAAGAACAAAGCAAGTTTCGCTATTCGCCATGCTTGGACGAAACAGCAGTATTTATTCGAGTTAGTATGCCACAGAACACTGCCTGTCCGACGAGGACTAATAAGCTGGTCATTCACAGCCACTTATTGTTAAATCGAATACATCGAAAATCAGTCTAAAAAAAAGCACCAACATGAATCTAGTCGGTAAGTTCTTTCAGCAACTAAAACGCCGCGGCGTCATTCGCGCAGCGATCGCTTACGCGGTTGGCGCCTGGGCACTGATCGAATTTGTCGGTGTTCTCACCGAGGCATTCAGCGCACCCGCCGTGCTGATACCGGTGTTGCTCGTGCTGCTTTCGCTCGGTCTGCCGGCAGTGCTTGCGTTCTCTTGGTATTTTGACATCACGCCGGATGGCATTCGTCGCACGCAAGCAAGCGACGAAGATGTGCAACATAGGGGTTTCGATCGCAAGATTTACTTCGTCATTATCAGCCTGCTGCTGGCGGCGCTGGCTCTGTCGATCTATGGCAATTTACGGCAAACGCCTGAGCCGCCGCAATCGATATCGATACTGATCGCCGACTTCCAGAATGATGCCGGTAACGAATTGTTCTCCGGGATTATCGAAGAATCACTGCGCGTTGGACTCGAGGTCGCACCGTTCGTCGAGTCATTTTCACGCAAGAGTGCGGGAGCCATCGCGGCCGATATCGATGGCAATAATGACGGCGATTTGCTGCTTGAGACAGCGGGCCTCGTCGCGCTGCGCGAGGGTATCAACATCGTTATCGGCGGCAGCGTGCGTCGCGACGGCAGTGGACTTGTCGTCACAGCAACAGGGTTCGCGCCTGGTGATCAGCGCGAGCTGTTCTCGATTACCGAGCGCGCGGCCACGGACACTGAGATCCTCAATGCCGTTGCTGATATATCCAAAAACCTTCGCCTCGCACTCGGCGATTCCGAAAAGCCGGTTGGCGCGGGTGAGAGTGAGTCATTCGTAGTCGCCAATCTTGAGGCCGCAGCCGAATATCTGAAAGCGCAGGATTTGCAGCTTAGCCGCAACCTTGACGAGGCTATCGTGCACTATGAAAAGGCCGTGCAATTGGATCCGGGATTCGCGCGCGCCTACGCCGGTCTCGCCCTGACAGAGGAGTATCTGGGTCGCACGGAAGCAGCAAGTCAGCATTGGGAGACAGCTCTTTCCGGCCTGAGTACTTTGACTGAGCGCGGCCAACTTCGAACGCTCGGTAACTACTATTTAATTAGCCAGCAAGACTACGACAAAGCACTGGAAACCTACGAACGGCTCGTCGAGCGATATCCGGCAGATAATGTGGCGCACAACAACCTGGCAGTGGCGGCGTTTTATGCAATGGACTTCAACCGAGCGCTCGAGGTCGGTCGAAACATTGCCGATCGATTTCCGACCCGCAGTGCCTTTAGTGCAAACCTCGCCTTATACGCAATGTACGCCAGCCGCTTCGACGAGGCGGCTGACGTTGCAAGAAAAGTGATCGACATCGACCCTGGCAACGCGTACGCACATTTCGTTGTTGCCCAGACTCAGGCTGTGGCCGGAGATTTGACTGCAGCCGAAGGCACCTACCAGAAGATGACTGGTCTTGATCAGTTCGCAAAATCCGTTGCGGCGGAAGGTATTGCCGATCTGGCCTTATACCAAGGTGACGTAAGCACGGCGCTGCAGGTACTGGATTCGGCGATAGAGGCTGAAATGTCACACGGTGCATTTAATACCGTTGCACTCAAGCAGGTTATGCGTGTCGACGCATACCTGGTGGCTGGTGACGAGGAACAAGCAATTGCCGCCGCTAACGCGGCACTCGCCATTGAAGGGAACGACCCTGCAGTATTGGTACCGGCGGCGATCGCCTACATCCAGCTTGCTGAATTCGATTCGGCTCAAAGCATAATCGACACTTTATCGCAGGGTTTCTCAAAATCACGACGTGCCTACGCGGAAGCGCTTCGCGCACAAATGGCCAGTACGCAAGGTGATTCAGAGACTGCGATTAGCGCGGCAAACGCAGCCATTGAATTGGCTGACTTGTGGTTGATCCGTCTAATCCGCGCAAACGTGTTCCTACAGGCGAATCGAATGAGCGATGCAGAAGCGGACTTACTCGTGTGCCAACAGAGAATCGGTGAAGGCATAGCGGTATTCTTGAACGATCGCCCCTCGCTTCGTCTTATACGAAAGCTAAAAATCGCGCTAGGGAAGGCCGGCATCTCATAGTTAACGCAGTTCGACTGCGCTAGGATGGCAAAGAAACTTCGCCACACGAGTAAAACCGGAAATGATACGAATCAGCCTGAGTGTCGTAATAGCACTGTTGTTTTCCACCGCTGTGTCTGCGCAAGACAGAGATTCTGAACACGCCACGAAGACGCTGGAAATTTACACCCATATTATTGAAATGGAGACAGCCAAGAATCTTGGCAACGTCCCGGCCATGGCGCGTTACCTTGCTGATGAAATGATTGGCGCAGGTCTACCCCAAGAGGACGTCGAAGTATTGGCGGTTGGCGAAACAGCCGCATTGATCGCGAGATACCGGGGTGACGGCTCGTCAGGCAAAGCACCCATTCTGCTATTGGCACACATGGATGTCGTTGAGGCCCGTCCCGAGGACTGGGAGCGGCCGCCCTTTGAGCTAACGATGGATGACACCTTCTTTTTCGCACGCGGTACGGACGACAACAAATTCGGCGTGGCACAACTCACATCGACGTTCATCCGCTTGAAGAAGGAAGGCTTTGTCCCGAATCGCGATTTGATCATTGTGTTCTCGGGCGACGAAGAGAGCAGCATGGTCAGCACGGAGGTGCTGGCTTACGAACGCCCGGATCTTGCAGAAGCCGAGTTCGCATTAAACTCTGACGCCGGTGGCGGCAGTCTGAGTGACGACGGAAAAGCGGTCGGCTATCGCATACAGACGTCCGAAAAGACCTACGCCACCTGGGAACTTACCGCTCACAACCCGGGTGGCCACAGTTCAAGACCCAGACTCGACAATGCAATTTACGATCTGGCGAACGCGATCAGCAAAATCCAGGCACACAAATTTCCGGTTCGCTGGAGCGATACGACGATTGAGTATTTTGAAGAGACCGGACGGCAATTGGGCGGTGAACTTGGCGAGACAATGTTGCAATTCGCCAGCGACCCGGAGAACGAGGCAGCGGCGGAACGACTTTCCAGCGAGGGGTCTTATGTCGGCAACACTCGCACAACCTGTGTTGTCACGATGCTACGCGCCGGGCACGCCGAAAATGCCCTGCCCCAGTCTGCAACGGCAACGATCAACTGCCGTATTTTCCCGGGTATCCCGGTAGCCGACGTACTGGGCAGCTTGAAGAAAGCCATCGGCAACGAAGCGATTGAATTCGAAGAGATTTGGCCTCCGACGGTAAGTCCTGTATCGGATTTGCGCGAGGATATTCGTGCCGCCGCAAGTGAAGCGGTGCATGTTCGTTACCCCGGCGTCAGGATTCTCGGCCATATGTCGTCGGGCGGCACCGACGGGATGCATTTCAGGAATGCCGGAGTACCGACATGGGGTATGAGCGGACTTTTCATGAACCCTGATAACAACTTCGCACACGGCCTTAATGAAAGAGTTCCGATCAAAGCGTTTTACGGTGCACTCGATCACTGGAGCATCATTATCAAGAGCCTGGCGAGCGATTAGTTTTCGCCTTACAGTCGTTAGCTATGTACGAAGAGGTGTTTCCGAAACGTGTGCTCAATGCGTTGCACATCCGCGTCCGGTACGCCACCGGCCATCGCAAAGTCTGGCCAAATGGCTACCGCTGCAGCGATTTTGTCGAGCAGTTGGTTCGCCCGATTTTTTTTGATTCCGCCAAGCTTCGCGAACGACAATAAATCATCGCGTTCGAAGCCGTTGCGTTTGCCGTTAAGGCTCATCTGATGTCGGGCCGTCCAGTCGCCACTCGGATTGTAGGAATAGGCAACGTCAAAAGCCGGCGATAACCGCCATCGACCGCGTCGATCCATCAAATAGGCGATATTCTTGACGTGGTCGTCATGATTGCGAGCCATAACGTTGAACGCCGCGCGGACAAACTGCTGTTCGACATCCTCCATTGGCAGACCAAGGCGTTTAATGGTCTGGATGGCTTGTTCATACGAATAGGCGCCGGCCTGATTGAAGTCGTAATGCAGCATGGCACCGAGTGATTGCATGTGCAGTTTTGTGCCGTCGTCGAGGCGATCAAATCGCTTGGTCAGAAAGTGCGCACGACCGCCTTCTTCGTGCAACCGACATTCATTCATCGTGATGCCTGCCTCTTCGGCCATCAAATGATAAGCGTATTCAATCCGTCCAAACCCTTTGGGGTCAGCGAGTTCCTTGTCTTTGTTGTCGCTCACACCGTCAAATTTCATGATCCAAGAAGTAAAACCTTTTTCCACCGGCGCTTGCCCGGAGCGGAACTCGCCGGTCGCCTCGTTCCAGGCCAACACGGCTTTGGCGCGTGCACCGCCCGCGGACGTGCCAACACGAAGAATGTCTTCTATGGTCTCCTTGTCGTTGTCGCCGGTGAGTTTGCCCTCAAGCGCAACGCGGTCATCAAGTACGCGGTTAGCAAGATCAACGAGCGCGCTGATTTCGATTTTTCGCGCCACTGTTGGCCCGCCGCGAATAGCTGGCCGAAACTCAAGCGCTCCTATTCCGCGCGTGCCGGTGTAACAAAGCCGTTCGACCGGCGTAAAACTGCCGGGCGTGCGTCCCTGACCGGCTAACCAGGCGTTGATCAGGGTATTGCCGAACCTATCCGGCAGGCTGTCTGCGAGCATCCCGGGCAACCCGTAAAACGTATCATTCGATAGCGTCGGGAATTCGTAGGGCGCTGCACGAAGCGGCATGACGAGCGGCGCCACCTCAATGCCCGAATCGGCGAACTCGGGCGTGTACTGGAAGACTCCGATAGCGCGCTCATCGAGCCAGGTCACGGCGCCGATGTCACTGCCCCACAACAGGACGCGCGCGGTATCGGCCATTAGGGGTCACCCTTCCCGTTCGCTTCATCTTTCCAGGTCCAGTTACCGGCAAGCTTGCGCTTCGAGCTTGCGCGGCGACGTTCGCTACCGTCCAGTTGAATCCGTTCAACGGGCCGGACATTTGGATTTGGCAGCAGTGCCGCTAAATGATCGGCAAGACCGAGGGCCTGCATGATGCGGACGAATGAATCGACGGAGATACTTTGTCCGCGGGCGAGTCGCGTTATGGTGCTGCGCGACACGCCCGCCTCTTTGGCGAGTGCGGCCTGACTGATGTTGCGACTTAGCCGGATCTCTTCGATTCGCTCGAACAGGGCATTGATGATCGCATCGCTGGATGCGATAGAGAAATCAATGTTATGCGTCATAATTCACCCACAATTAGCTCTTAATGCTTATTATGCAGTATATATGACGCACTCAACCATGCGCAAGGAACAACGACTATCAATGCTTCATAATTCATGCATTAACGCATATATTGAGACTAATTGCGTTATTTATGATGCATTAAGCGACTCGACTCGGATTTTTACTGTATTCGTAACAACCAGCTCTCGCGTCGCAGTCGTCCGATCTGCCCGACAATCCAGACTTGTCGCTCACGAACATAAGGGGACGGCGCATCCACTTTCATTCGAATCGGGTTCGGCAAAACCGCAGCCAGCAATGCCGCCTCGGTATCCATAAGCGTCGCTGGCGTCTTGCCAAAGTAACGCCGGCTGGCGGCCCCGACACCGTAAATGCCTGGCCCGAGTTCGACGATGTTCACGTAAATTTCCAGGATGCGGCGTTTGGGTAAACAGATTTCAATCACTACCGACAGGTAAGCCTCAAGTCCCTTGCGCAGAAAGCTGCGGCTAGGCGACAAAAACAGGTTTTTCGCAAGTTGCTGCGAGATGGTCGACGCACCACGCAGTCGACCGTCTCCCTTCGACTCATCGAGAGATTTTCTGATCGACTCAAGGTCCACGCCGAAATGGTCCGCAAAACGCTGATCCTCGGATGCCACCACGGCCAGCGGCATGGACAAACTCATCTCGGACCAGTCGGTCCACTCATGTTGCAGTGGCTTCCTGTCATCGCGCAGCATGAATGACGTTGTCGTCGGCTCAAACCATCGCAACGGGAGTATCAGCAGAAAACTGACGACGACGGCTGCACCAAGCAGAATTGCCGACCATTTAGATAGCCTGCGCGCATGCCTTTTTCGCTTTTTGACCATAGACTAAACTGAAATCGTTATAGTGAACGCGAACAGCTTACAATAGTCGTCGTTTAAGGTTAACGGCTTTGGATCGTGAGTAATTCTGAATTGAAAGTATTGGCATTTCTTGTCGTCCTGATCGGCGGTGTTGTGGCGTTTTGGTATTATTACGACGACCTGGTGCCGAGCGAGGAAGTCGTTATCATCACGCCGCCCGAGCCGGTTCCGGAGCGGACGGGGCCGTTACATCCAGTTGAGCCATTACAAGCGCCGGAAACCGGCACAATTGAGGAATTGCCACCGCTCGATGACAGTGACGTAAGCTTGTTGACGGCACTAGTCGATACGCTGGGTACTGGTGTCGAAAGCCTCCTGGTCAACGAGGCCCTGGTCGACCGCTTCGTCGCAACCGTCGATAACTTGCCGCGCAAGCAGGTGTCGGAAAAGATCCGGCCGGTCGGGCACCTGGCACCCCGATTCAGCGCGGCGGCAACGGCTGACGACGCGTCCTTCGTTCTCGGATCCGAGAATTTCAAACGCTACGATGCACTGGTCGATTTGTTGGCGAATGCCGATGTCGATGCCGTCGTCGCACTCTATCGTCGTTACTACCCGTTATTTCAGGAGTCCTATGAACGGCTCGGTTACCCACACGACTACTTCAATGATCGCGTGGTGGAGGTTATCGATCACTTGTTGCTGACTCCCGAGCCGCAGGAACCGGTGCAGCTGGTCCGACCCAATGTGCTCTTCGAGTTTGCCGACCCGGAACTCGAAGCCTTGTCGAGCGGGCAGAAGCTGCTGCTGAGAATAGGTAACGAGCATTCGTCGCGCGTAAAACAGGTATTGGAAGCCTTGAGACCGCTCCTCGTGTCGCAACAAGGCTAAGCGAAAAACCCCAAATCCGGCAAGAAGATCAATACGGTGATCGAATTCGCATTACGGCACAGCTCATCTCATTAACTCCTGTACACGCTCGGCGACGATGTCGACGACTCGGACTAGCGCCTCCAGC
>CAZMRZ010000061.1:0-4932 GCA_964568835.1 uncultured Woeseiaceae bacterium
CGGTCCGTTGTCAGAGTTGAACCAGACCAGCGTGTTATCAGCAATGCCCAGCTCCCTCAATTGGCTGCGCAGTCTTCCGATTTCTCGGTCCATCGCCGTAATCGACCCATACCAATGCTGGGCCTCGATTGCTTGGTCTGGATATAACGCACGATCATCGTTGCCGGCGACCACCGGTGTGTGAGCAGTATGAAACCAGATAACCGCCAGGAACGGTTTGCGATCTTCTGCATGTGACCCTATGAAATCCAGGGCCCGATCCATGATGATTCTGGACGAATCGCCTGCCAACCACGAGTCCTCTATCTCGCCCGGCCCAACCCAGAAGTGGTCACGCCAGCGAAATCCGCCGGTCAGCTGATTCTCGTCCACAGCTTCCGACTGCAAGAATCGATAATCCTCCGAGCCGTAGTCTCCGCCGACATGGTAGTAGGGGTTGTACGTTGGCATCATGGACTCTGTTGAGAAAGCTACGTCGAAGCCGTGTTCCCACGGCGGCGCGTAGTGGTCCGGATTCGCGGTGTCGCCGGGAAAGTAACTTTGATTGACGGTGCGACTCAATTCACCGACATGCCACTTGCCGAAGTGGCCGGTGCCATAACCGTTCTCTCCAAGTACCTCGGCAATCGTCTGCTCGTCCAACGGTAAATGTCCCTCGCCGGCCCACTCGATACCGTATCGGAATGGATGACGACCGGTCAGCACACTCGCACGGGTTGGAGAACAAACGGGTGACGCTGCGTAAAACCTGTCGAGTCGGACACCCGCTGCCGCCATCGCGTCGAGGTGTGGCGTCTTTAGTATCTCGTTACCGTTATAGCCGACGTCGCCCCAACCCTGATCGTCGGACATCAACAATATGATATTGGGAGCAATATTCTCCGTAGACGTGCCACTTTCGACATCGCTCTGGCAGCTCGTGAGAAGAACTAGAAATACGAAGGCTAGCGAGATTGTTCTGGCTACGATTAGCATTTTGACTACCCGAGTTCATTGGTCAAGAAAAAAAACATGGCTTCTCACCGAAGTGAGAAGCCATGCCGATTGGTCAAGAACGGGGGAGTCTGACCAATTAGAACGTTGCAGAAACACCCGCGTACCACTGGCTACCCACGGTATCAAAAGCGGTTCCGTTGGTGCTATTACCGTTCTGATGATATTTGTGGCTAGATCCCATACTCGGTGGAGATTCGTCAAACATGTTATTCAGGCCAACATACACATTGACCGACTCAGTCACGTTATAGCTGCCGCGCAGATCCACATAGATGACAGAATCAATGTTATTCAGATTGTCGTTAAGGATCGAGTTGTCATTGCGATCAACCGTCTCGTCTCTGAACCTGACCTGGCTGAAGACACTGAAGTCGCCAACATTGTAGTCAAAGTTCAGACTGAAGCGTGTATCCGGGAACAGTACTTCGCCACTCAGCTCCTGTTTGTCGCCAGCACTACCGGTAACACTGTAGTCGCTGAGGAAATTGGCTGCGAATGAGATCAGTAAATCACCGCCACCGAGGTCGTCGAAGTGATATGACGCTTCCAGATCGAAGCCGCTTGTTTCGAGTATGTCTTCGTTGTTGGCTGTAGCAAACACATCGAGAACTGGACCAGTATTAGGGCTCCTGAATATTTGGCCGCCGCAAGTCGGATCGAACGATCCCGGCGCGACATCGTGACAACGATTCATTACGGTCGTTCCGCCCGGTATCGTGATGGCGTCTTCGATCTTGATATCGTAGTAATCAAGAGCAATTGACAGCCCATCCGCAAAATCGGGCGTGAAAATTACGCCGAACGTAAATGAATCCGCTTCTTCCTCTTGGACGGTTGGCGAGCCCGAACCAAATGTAGTCGTGTTCTGGGATTCGACCTGAGTCAACGTAAACGCCCCATCATTAGTGATTCGGTTCATGATGGCAGGAATCGATCGGCAGTTTTCTGCGATTTGACCTGTGGTTGTAGCATCCACACCGTTACATGGATCAAATGCAATCAATGGACTCGCGACTGCTCCGCCGAACAAATCAGCAATATTGGGTGCCCGAACCGCTGTGGATGTTGCCGCCCTTAGACGAACTGAATCGGAAATCGGCGCATCCAGGCCCACTTTCCATGTGAAGGCGCTGCCAGAGGACGAGTAATCACCGGCGCGAACGGCAACGTCCAGAATCAACTTATCCATTAGGGGAAGCTGTAGCTCACCAAAGACATCGAGAACATTGAAACTGCCTTTGGTGGGCTTAAGGAAGAGGCCGCGAGTTATGCCGCTCTGGCGCAATCCATCCGGAGTCTCTTCACCTCTTTCTTCCCGAAATTCGAGACCAAATGCGAAGCTGGAATTGTCCTGATCACCAATACTGAATGGCAGGTCGCCAGATAGCACAGCGGCAACCACAGACTGCTCAACCTGTCCGGTTAAGCTAACGGCGGCCGCCAGATATTCAGCGGCGTCCGGCGAAATGCCGGTAATGCCAGCTTGGCCAGCGATACTGTCGATCGTACCGAACGGATTGAATGGAACACAACCCTGGATTCTGGCAATTTCATCAACGCACTGGAACCCACCGAAGCCGTCAGCTTCCATGTCGAGCGCGAATGCGGCTCGCTCAAGGTTGATGTCGCCAAAGTCCGTTTGAACTTGATCGGTAACGCCGTAGGTACCGTAAACGTCGAGGTACATGCCATTGTCCAGCTCGTAATCAAATGCAGCGGCGACTCTGAAAGTCTGCCGGACATTGCCCGATCCACGACGTCCCAGCTCAACAGTACGCCGGAAGGTATTTCCGAAATCATCGAAATTGGTAACGCCAGCGTTCACAATCTGAGCGCCTGCAGAACTTCCGACCCAAAGCGGATGGGTTGTCAAATCCATTCCCGATGTACCACCCTTAAACAGCTTATAGACATCGCCGTATACGCTTAGCGGAATTGGTTCGAAAGTCGCGCGTGTTTCAGCACGCGTGTAGTTAATCTCAAACGTCGCCGTCGACCTCTCACTAACATCCAGCGTCAAACCGGCAGCGCCGAATCTACGTTCAACCGGTATTAACATCGATCGAAATTCGTTGAAATTCAGGCGGTCGGAGGTCGCAGGATCGTTACCGCCGTTGAACGGAGTGCCGTCGCCATTAAGGCTTAGGCCGCCAGCGATAAGTCTCGCGCCAGGGACGTGTGACGAACCTTGAAACGTCAGTGTATCGCGAAGGCCATCGCCGTCCGTATCGGATCCTGTGGTGCTCAACAAAGCAAAATCCCTATCACCTGAAAACAACCCGTCATCATCGGAGTAACCAACCGAAAACCAGACGTTGCCATCGGAGAAGTTGTGGCCAACCGTAAGGTCGACATCCTCTCTCTCTCGATCGCCTTCAGTCGCTTGTCCGAACTGAGCATTGATTTTCACGCCGTCGAAGTCGGTCTTCGTGATGATATTGACAACGCCAGCAACCGCATCAGAACCATAGGCCGCTGATTGGGCGCCAGTCAGAACGTCGATGCGCTCGATCATTGTAGTGGGCAGCGTATTCAAATCAACGCCATACCCGGCACCCGCACCCATACCAGATACGTAACGGCGACCGTTGACGAGAACCAATGTTCGCGATGAACCGAGATTACGCAATGCAGTGGTACTGATACCGCTGGTCGATGCCTTGTTGACGTTTTCGCTCGACCCATCGTTCTGGGCAACGATCGACGGCACTCTTGCGAGCAGAGAACCAATATTCGTGGCACCAACGCCCTCGATAGCCGCAGAATCAATGACGGCAATCGGCGATGACGAAGTAAACGTATCCTTCCGAATATGTGAACCGGTCACGACAATCTCTTCGATCACGTCGTCTTGCGCATTTGATACTGCCGGAAACGACATCAGTGCGACTGATGATGCTACGGCAGCAAACGCGATTCTCTGAACTTTCGATCTAGCCACGATATTCATTTTAGCCCCCCTCGGGATCAACTAGGTGATATCACGGCCGGCTTGCTAGCTTGTGAACGACAGCTAATACACGTCGTGACATTTACAACAACTCAAGAATAAAAACTTTTACTATCCTTGTCAAGGAAAAAAGATTATATTATTATTCTTCGATAGTTAACCAATAAAAGCACATGACGGATAAGACTAAGCCGTTGTTTTATAGTCTTTTTCTAAAAATGTGCGATAAGTTTCCAAAGAGCGTTGAGGGAAGGTGGGCCGTGGACACGACAACCAAAATACTTGAAAAATTAAGAAACAAAGTTGTTGTTTCTTGCCAACCCGTCGCTGGCGGCCCAATGGACAATACTCAGATCATTATCAGTCTGGGCCTCGCAGCGCAGAGCGGCGGTGCGGCCGGTCTCCGAATCGAGGGTGTTGAATCGGTCCTGAGCCTCGCATCAGCCTGCTCCCTTCCTATCATTGGAATCGTCAAACGAGACCTCGAATCTTCGCCGGTCCGAATCACTCCGCTGCTTGAGGACGTTGACGCGCTGGCAGAAGCGGGCGCGACCATCATCGCTTATGACGCAACTCAACGTGATCGACCGGTGTCCACTGAGGCGCTGGTACAACGCATTAAGGGACACGGCGTTCTGGCGATGGCCGATTGCGCACGAATCGACGATGGGAGGCAGGCGATCGCCGAAGGTGCCGACATATTGGGCACTACTCTATCCGGCTATGCGTATGAGGAAGTGTCGGAAAATTCCGCACCAGACATGGCCCTACTCGGTGAGTTCGCAAAACTCGGTACATTCGTTATCGCCGAGGGTCGACTAAAGACACCCAGAGACGCCGCCAACGCAATCAGGAACGGAGCGGACGCGGTCGTAGTCGGTTCGGCTATTACACGGGTCGAATACATTACAACGTGGTTTTCAGATGCAGTCGCAGAAGCATCAGCATCCCCTGCTCGTCTGGTTAAGCCTTAAAAGGACCCGAGA
>CAZMRZ010000061.1:5032-16112 GCA_964568835.1 uncultured Woeseiaceae bacterium
TCCCGTACATACAGCGGATAAAGGCAAAGGGCACGGATATACAGTCGGAGGGCCGCGTAGTTTCAGGGAGCGGCGGATGTCTACTCTACGACGGCCAGAACGGGTTCGGCCAGGTTATTGCCGATCGGTGTATAAAGCTTACAAAGAACATCGCGGACGAATCAGGAATATCAATCGTTGTTGCAAACCGCTCGAATCATTTCGGAGCAGCAGCATATTGGGTTGAGCAATTGGTTCAGTCGAACCTCATCGGAATTGTGATGAGCAATGCAAGCCCAGCGGTAGCGCCCTGGCAAAGCAGCAGCCCCAGACTCGGCACGAATCCAATTTCTGTTGGAGTACCAGGAACGGACTCGGGTCGTTGGTTGCTTGACATGGCAACTACAACCGTGGCGTTAGGCAAGGTTAGCCACGCTGCAAACTTGAACCAGGACAGTATTCCTCCCGAATGGGGATTCCTGGACTCAGCTGGGCTCGCGACTACAAGCACACGCGCCGCCCTGCTTGGGTCTCCGACACCCATTGGAGGTTACAAAGGAACAGGCCTGGCTATGATGGTCGAGATGTTGTGCGCCGTACTCAGTGGCGACAACATGTCCCTGGAGGTTCCTGTTGACCCAATAGGCGACACGACGCTTGGCGTCAGCCACACGTTCATAGCGATAGATCCGGGTCGATTTATGCCATTGAAATTATTCAGGGAACGCGTTTCCCAGCTCGTCGAAATGGTGAAGTCTGCCGATCCAACTAATGAGATTGACGAGGTCCTTGTCGCCGGCGACATCGAATGGCGCAATGAAGTGACCAGAAATAAATCGGGAATTCCCATACCGGAACGTGTGTGGCATGAGCTATCGGTGATCGCTGAGGATTTAGGCGTGAATCGTCCCGAGCCCGGATAATTAATTTCGAGTCATACCGATATTCGAATCATTTTTTTGGAATGGTCACAGGCATTCCGGTGCGTGCGGAAATGATGCAGGCCTCACAAATTTCAACCGCAGCACGACCTTCTAACCCGCCAATGGTCGGCGGCCGTTCCTCCCGGATACAGTCAACGAAATCCTGAATGACAGCGTTATGATGAAACAATCTGACGGGGGACTTGAGGTCATGCCAGTAATCTGCTTTTTCCGTCTCAAAAATACGGTCCCATTGATCATCCTTGCCTAAATCAAGATACTCGTATAGATCACAGTCAATCGTCCCATCACGACCAGTTATCTCGAAACGAATGTCGCTATTGGGAAAACAAGGCGACGGCATCTCGGAGGAAATCCACATCTGCGCCATAATGGATCCCTCAAATTCGATTTGTGCCATTACTGACAGATCGTTGGGGCTGTCTATATCGCTATAGGTATTTCCTGTTGCGAATACCTTTGTCGCGTTACGTCCTGTCAACCAACGCAGGAAATCTACATTGTGCACCGCCATACCCATGAAGAACCCCCCACTACTTTTGTCCAGATACCATTTTCGATCCGCAAATAATTGCTTGGTAATCGTCAGTGGAAAGGCGGAAATGCTACGCAACATTTGAATCGGACCGATGCCCCCATCATCAATAAGCTGTTTAGTTCGTCGACTCACTTTTCGAAAACGGTTGCTTTGTATAACACCGAGAGAAACACCTGCTTTGTTACAATCGGCCATCATTGCGTCGCAGTCTTTAACTGTTGGCGCCATCGGCTTTTCCACCAGGACATGCTTCCCAGCGGCCGCCGCCTGCTCTGTCAATTCCCGCCGATTCTGGTCCGGTGTGGCAATAACGACAGCATGAACATCAGCACGCTCGAATAACTCCTGAGCGCTATCCTCCACATCCACATCATATTCTTTGGCCAGCCCTGCAGCTCTCCGCCCACCTGCAATTGCGATCAGACGAGATCCGTTTACATTTCGCGAAACACATTCGCAGTAGGTAAGACCCATATATCCGCTGCCAATGACTCCGATGCCTATCGTTTCTATTCGCATCCTGCTCATCCTTTGAAATCCGCGCTGAGTCCGTGTACATCATCGTGACCATGAATAGCTCGGACCGATCCCTACTTACTCACGTACAAATTCTGACCTGAAGAAGCAAGGCAGCTAACATGCCGATTTCGATCGATTCTTTCGCCTTTTCTTTAACGCCTCGTCCGCTTCCGGTGATCCGTCATGGAACGATCCGAACCACTTATCCAGCGGAATATTTCCATCGGCATAGTTCACTTCGAAAAATCGATGATGCAGATAGTGCGCGTAGTACGGCAGGCTAATGGACGCCTTGTCACTGAGAACAAGTCGATCGAATCCCGTGTGACCTTGTGCGGGCGACAAGCCTGCCATCAGACCGAGATTGAGCGCATGAATCGGATGCGATGGAACAATCCAGTAAATCAGAAACCCCGAAAAGTAGATCAGGTGCTCGACCGGGTGCATCGCTGTTCCCGACCAGGGCCCAGGGTTGGTATTTAGATGGTGTAAGCGATGCACTCGGCGGTATAGCGGCGGCCAGTGCAACAAGCGGTGGACGCAAAAGAAGTGAAGTTCATGCAGCAATGGCAACAAAAGCAACAGACCGATAAACGCGACAGGATTGTCGGCCCAATTCAGGCCGCCGATATATCCGTTGGCAAAGAGCCATAACGATACAACTTCCCACGCCGTCCAGATCGGCACGCCGCTCGCGAACGTCCAGAATATATTGTCCTTCGTCTGGTTGTTGAACAGAAAGGCAGGACTCTTTTCGAGCGGCCATCGGCGGTTGAATTTGAACTCGGTCCCTTGTGCCCGGCGAATATAGAACCAAAAGTGCCAGGTGCCGACGACAACAATCGTCAGCACAACGTTGCGAAGAAACACGAGTCCAATCCAATCAATCGAAAAAGTGCTCAGACGTTCAAGCGATGGCGTTAGGTAGGTCCAGACAAAGACTGCCAACAAAGCGTAAGTAATGCTCCACGGAAAAAGGTATTTTGGCATCCATTTCAGAAAGCCAATGAGTTGTGGCGGCCAGACAAAGACGGGTGGATACTTTATGAGCTTGTTTGGTTTCCAGAAGCCGCGTTTGTCTTCTGTTCCAAAGTCTGAATCTTTCATATCGTCTCTCGTACTATTTCTGTAATCGCGACTCTTGCATCACTTCCGCGTGTAAACGGGTCAGCTCTACTTTCATTGCGTTAAATTGCTCGGGATTTTCTTCCACAAGGTTCGTGTCTTGATGGATGTCCTCTGCAAGGTTGTACATTTCGAAGTCAGCCAGTTTTGAGCCTTGAATAATCACCGCCTCCGCCGGATCGTAATAGGCTTTGAGGGGGTGAAAGTCACCCACATCCCAGGTAGCGCCTAGCATCCAGTCACCTTGTCGGATTAGCGATTGCGGTCCGCCCCAGGGATCGTAGAAGTGCCAGTGCAACGGCACCGAACGATCGACGCTCTGCCCGCTGAAAACGGGCGTCATATCACTGCCATCGATTATCCGGTCATCGGGAACAGCGGCGCCTGCAATTGCCGCCAAGGTCGGCAGCAAGTCCACGTTGCTTAGCGGGACGCTGCTCGTCGCACCAGCCCGGGCGTGATCGGGCCAGCGGATGATCGCAGGAACGCGTATGCCACCCTCAAACATGTGTCGCTTGTAACCCTTAAGTGGTGCCGCGGAGCCATGTGATTTGTTGAAGTATCCGTCAGGCGTGTACTGCGCGGGTCCATTGTCGGATGTAAACAGGACAAACGTGTTGTCTGCCAGGCCTAGTTCGTCCACGGCTTGAAGGATTCGACCAATCGCGTCATCCAGATTCGTAACATTGGCGTAGTACTCTGCCTTTATTCCGTGCTCGGCATACTCAGCGACGATTTCGGGAGGCGACATGATCGGTTCATGCGGTTCAAGAAAATTGACGAACTGAAAAAACGGTTTGTCTGTCGAGCTAATATCCTGAAGCCACGAGATTGCATCGTCGGCGACAATCTGTGCGGCGTACCCAACAGTTTCGACGGGCACACCATTGCGAACAAATCCCTTCGGGTCCAGATGCGGTTGGCTGTACTGCACGGCGAACCAATAATCAAACCCCTGGTCGTCGGGTTGCGGCTGTTCGGAAGAATTGAATATTCCATTCAGGTGCCACTTTCCATGAACAGCAGTTGCATAGCCGACAGTTTTCAGCAACGTCGCTATCGTGGTCTCACTCGACGGCAGGTGCATTTCATGATCCGGCGGGATCCAGTCGAACACTCCATAGCGATACGGCACACGCCCGGTCAGAAGCCCTGCCCTCGATGGTGAGCACATTGGCGCCGACGCGTAGAAGTCCGTTAATCGCAGTCCTTGCGACGCGAGGTGATCGAGATGGGGTGTCTTAATGACGGTATTGCCGTAAGTACCGATATCTCCGTAGCCCAGGTCGTCGGCCAGAATGATAATGAAATTTGGTTTCGTCGCCGTAACGTCCACGATTGTGGGCGCCGTGTCTTCGATCGTACAAGCGGCAATCAAACATATCGACGTCAATGCAACGAGCCGGGGCGAAATGATTCGTTTGACGTCAATCATCACCGATCTCGCATCGAGTAAATAGTCAATCCGCTAATGTCATGCTTGTCGGACGGCAGGATGAAACTCGCCAGATAACCCACCGCCAGGCTGGTCAAGATACCAATGGTTGCGAACAAATAACCATCCGCCCATTTCATCAGCCAGACCGTGACCATTACTGCAACACCGACAAGAATGCCTGTCAGTGCACCCCATCCATTCGCTCGCTGAGTCGTGACACCAAGAACGAACAGTCCGCCCAATGCCCCCATGAACATGCCGATAACCTTGAAATATTCTTCCATCAATGATCGAATCTCAGGGCTGATAAACAACAAACCCGCCAGCGTTCCGATGACGCCCATTGTAAATGTGAGGATTCGAGCAGCGTTCAAGTAGGCCTTCTCGGATCGGCATGCGTTGAACGGCCGCATGAAATCAGTAACGATAGTGGTCGCGATGGAGTTCATGCTCGTCGAAACCGTGGATTGAGCTGCTGCGAATATTCCGGCGACAATCAGGCCGGCGATGCCGACCGGCAACTCGGCGCCAATAAAGGTAGGGAAAATCTGGTCGATCTGAATCGTCGGGTCAAGCTTCTCGGGCTGCGACCGGTAGAACGCATAAAGGCCCGTACCGATACCGAAAAATAGCAACGCGCCGGGAACGGCGAGAATGCCGTTGGCCCAGATCGATTTTGCCGCGGCCTTTGTGTCCTTCGTCGTCATATAGCGCTGCACGACAGCCTGATCGGCTGTGTAGCTCGAGATATTCTGCCCGATACCACCTAGCACGATGACCCAGATCGACAGTGTTGTGATGCTGCCCGGACCAAAATCAAGATTGACCATATTGAATTTATCGTTCGCCAAACCGGCTTCTATAAATCCGGCCATACCACCGTCCACGCCGCCCACGATGATGGAGAAACAGAGTACTGCCCCGATCATCAAGACGACGGTCTGGATTGTGTCGGTCCAGATAACCGCCTCAACGCCACCCAACGTGCAGTAGATTAGCGACAGCACCCCCATGACAAGAACCGACTGCCACGCGTCGAGGGGCGTCACGGCCGCAAGCGCCAGCGCCGTGAGCGCTAAAACTATTCCCATGCGGCCGATGTGAAACAGCGTAAACAGTCCACTCGCGAACAACCGTACGGGCATATTGAAACGCTTCGAAAGATATTCGTAAGCACTGGTTGCGTCGATTTGCCGGAAGAACGGCATCGCGACGTATATGGCGATTGGTGCAACAACCAGAATCATCATCGTACCGATATAAATGACCCAGTCGGTGCGATACACCAGCGCTGGCAACGCAACATAGGTGAGAGAACTCAACATCGTCGCGTAGATTGAACAGGCGGCCGCCCACCACGGAATATTCTGGCCACCCCGAAAATAGTCGTCGGTGCTGCTGTTTTTGAAGACGAAGTAGACGCCGACCATCACCATTGAAAACAGGTACACGACCAAGACTGACATGTTCACCCATCCGAACGTCAACTCGGGGCCGTTGACGTCGATCGTCCAGAAACTTTTCGACGCATCCACGGCACTCGTGCTACCGCCGATAAGAACGATATCGCCCATCCAATGGACGGCATGAGTGCTGGCATCTGTCGCAAGCGCCGTACCTGGTGCATCGTTGTATCGGGCCCAAACCCCTGTAATTGTGTTGTAGGACAAAGCCTGACGGACGCCTTCCAGATCCATGCCCGTCAGCAAGAGAATGTGTGATTGACCTAATGCGATGGCGGCTGCGCCTGTGAAGTCAACGTTTTGGCCATCGATAGTGGCACTTACCTTTTGCACCCATGGCAAAGCATTTTCCGCGGCGACAGGATCATACGCCCACAGCTCCGCTGAGCTTCCCATACCTACAATTGCAAATAGCTGACTACCACGACCGTTGTTCTGTGCCACAAGCACGTTGGTGTGACGCTCGACGGAGTCGTCGCCCGGCAGTGCCGGAAGCTGCTGCCAAGAATTGACCGAACTGCCCTGCACATCAGTTTCGATCCCCGCCAAGTCGAACGCATAGATTTCGCTACCTGCGTCGCCTGCAGACACATAAAGCGTGTCGCCGACGGTTGCCGCGCCGCCACGCATCGAGCCTCCGGGTAAGGGCGGCAATTCAAACAAAGCGGTAGCGGTTGAGGCGGCATTCCAGCTAACCAACAGCACTTCGTTGCTGACTGAATCACCGTCACTTCCGCCAATCGCGAAAACGCCGAGTCGGTGACTCGCTGAGGCACCAAACGCTCGGCCATTTGGCAGAGTCGATTTTGTGTCGTGCCAGGTTACCCCGGTGTCCCCAGCTCGTGTCGCGATCCAGATACTGTCTTGATATTTCTCTGTGAGACCACCGGCAACAATCAGCGCATCGTTATGGACTCCGACAAATGATCCGGCAACTCCGGGCCAGGACGACTCGCCCACACTCGCCACTTGTTGAAAAGGACGCCAGTCGACCGTTGTTCGATCTTGCGGATCGCCATCCGCACCCAGTGCGTAGCTTGATATGAGAACTAGAAACGTCCTAATTAATAGTTTGTTGAGCCAGACCATAATGTTCTCCGAGAGCCGCTACGCGGCCGCCCTTGTCAAAACCTTCGAGTTGCCATCCGCGGCAGATCGTCTGATGCCATCGATAATTCTGAGAGTATCCAGCGACGACAAGCCGCTGCTTCTCGGTTGCCCTTTGCTGGAAATACAGTCGACGATGTCGGAAATCGCATCGACCATTCTTTCGTTGCCTGCCGGAGGTGATGCTTCAACCTCCACCAGAGATTCGTAAGCTTTGCCGGCCGCATTCGTCTCTTTGAATTGGTGCAGAGAAAATCCATCACCGTCACCGATCAGGCGGATCCGTCCCTTTTCACCGACGATATCCAGCTCCGACATGATCTTGTTTGGACTGGTGCCCGACCCTTTGAGAAAACCGACCACACCGGATTCAAATTTGATCATCGCGATACCGCCGGGATCGTCGACTCCGTGAACCACGCGGACGAAACCTCCGGGATCGTCTCCGACCACCCACGATGGTTTACCGGCGTATAGACACATCAGGTCGATTTGATGACTGGTACTTGTGTGCAATGCCGTCGCGCCATAAGCGACTACTGTCATCAGATTACCAATGGTGTTTTCAGCAAGTAGGTCACTGATATGAATACTCAGGCTATCCCATCGACGGACGAAATTGACCGCGAGGACAACGCCACGCTCATCGCAGACGCGAACCATTTCCTCGGCTTCAGCGACATCGAACGACAGTGTCTTTTCACAAAAAATGGCCTTGACCCCCGCATCGACACAAGCCATTGCTAGATCGTGGTGGGTCGAAATAGGGGTGCAGATACTCACGATGTCCAGGTTTTCGGTGGCGAGCATCTCTCGATAATCTGTGTAGTAATTCGGTATAGAGAATTGCTTTTGTACTTTTTTACACACGCCCTCGTTGCGACTGCTTACAGCGCGAATACTGGTATGCGGTGAGTTCTCATAGGCGCCGATGTGGGACCAGATACTCTTGCGATGCGGGTCACTGTCTATCGACCACGCTATCTGTCCCAACCCAATGACGCCTACCTTGTACATGGCATCCTCATAAGTTTGAGTGTCCATCTATCCAGGTATCGATAATGTTTAGTTCGCCGTCGGCCAGAACGAGATTGGCCCGATATCCTGACTGGATTCGCCCCAACTCACCATCAAGATGAACTGCTGCGGCCGGATACGCGCTGGCCATCCGAACGGCCTCCGGCAGGTCGACGTTCAGCATGCTTGTCGCGTTCTTTATCGCGCTTGCCATATCCAGATCGGATCCCGCCAACGTTCCATCAGAAGTGACGCATCTGCCGTCAGCGACGGTAATTTCCCGCCCATCCAGCTCAAAAGATTTTTCGGTCGCGCCGACACTCGGCATCGCATCGGTGACCAAGAGGCAAAGTCCATCGGGCTTGGCCGCTACGGCAATTCGCAAGGCCGCAGGATGAACATGGTGGCCGTCAACGATGATCCCGCACCAACTTTTTGAGTCATCCATGGCCGCACCGACAACACCCGGTGCACGACTGGTCAATGGTGACATCGCATTGAACAGGTGAGTAAACCCAGAAACCCCGGCATCCAATGCAGTTCGCGTTTCCTCAAAACTCCCATTCGTATGCCCTGCAGCAACAATCACGCCCGCATCAATCAACTTCCGAATTAGCTCCGTGGAGTTCATTTCAGGCGCCAGCGTGACCAGCGTTTTCCCGTTGCGCAACGAAACTAGTAGATCAACTGCGTCGTCATCGAGTGTTCGAAATTTCGATGCATCGTGAGCGCCCTTCTTTTCCTTGCTAAGAAATGGACCTTCAAGGTGTATACCCAATACTCCTGGGACCCCGGCGGCTATGGCGGCATCAGTCGCGGCGATTGCAGCAGCAATCTTGTCAAGGTCATCGCTAATTAATGTCGGTAGAAACCCGGTCGTACCGTAGACGCGGTGCGCTGCGCCGATAGTTCGAATGCCTTCAACCGTTGGCTCGTCGTTAAATAACACACCACCACCACCGTTGACCTGGATATCAATAAACCCGGGCAATAGTAGTTGTCCGTCTACATTACGAGTATCGGCACCGGTCAGATCAAATTCTCTGTCGTCCATTACAGCATCGATCAGTCCGTCACGAATGACAACGGATTGACGCTCGACGAATCCCTTGTCGGTTAATACGCATGCGTTTGTCAGGGCGTGTGACGTCATACCGTCTCAGTAACTTTGCGAAGGTGCGGTGGGCTGTCTGGGTCGTAGCCTCGCTTAACGGCAAGCGCGTTTACCATTTTGTAGAAAGATTGAATAAACACGATCGGTGCCGTTGCGGCCGCAACATTATCAAGTGACGGCAGGTTCACCGCATTGTCATAAACCTTTCCCGCAACCAGTACGACCGCACCACGGTTTACGAAATCGGCCACAACCTCGTCGACGCCGGCACGCGTTCTGTCGTCCTGAGTAAAAACCAAAACAGGAAAACCCTTGTTCACAATCGCCATAGGACCGTGTCGAACTTCGGCCGCACTGTAGGCCTCCGCATGAAGACCGGCAGTTTCCTTAAATTTGAGCGCGGCCTCCTGTGCGATACCCAAACCCACTCCGCGCGCAATGACAAAGAAATTGGCCGCGTTCTCGAGAGCGTCGACACCGGCCTGCCAGTCGAGTTTCCACGCTTCAGCCAGATGATCGGGCAACTCCCGCAGCGCCTGTTTGAGTTCATCGTTGCCGGCCCAGGATGCGACAAGTTGAACCAGTGCCGACAGTGTTGCGATGTAGGACTTGGTCGCGGCGACGCTCGTTTCGGTGCCGGCGTGCAACGGAATAACATCGTCTGCTAATTCCGCCAGCGGCGACTCAGTGACATTGACGAGCGCGACCACATACGCTCCAGCCTGCTTTGCAGCCGCTGCCGAGGCCAGCAAGTCGGGGCTGGCGCCGGACTGCGATAACGCCAGAAACAGTGCGCCGCTCATGTTCTGTTTCGCTGAGTAAACCGAACTCACGGACGGTGCGAACGAGACTGTTGGGATTCCGACAAAAGTCTCGATCAAATACTTGGCGTAGGTCGCCGCATGGTCCGAGCTGCCTCGAGCGCAGGTAACGACCAAACGCGGTGGCGCCGCTCGCAAGCGATCCCCTATCGTCTCCACCAGAGAATCGTTGCTGCGAATTTGTTCTGCGACCACCGTCGACGACGACTTCGCTTCGCGGTGCATCCGCGTTGCCACGTTCATTGGATTCGAATCTTCAAAGGGCCAGCTCCGCAACAAAGTCGTAGGCATCACCGCGGTAATACGAGCGCGTTACTTCCACAACTCGACCGTCCTCAAGAAATCCGCGGCGCTCGATAAATAGACCGGGGTCGCCAGCGTTGATATCCAGCAACGCGGCTTGATCCGGATTGAATGCGATCGCCTGCAGTCGTTGTAGCGCCTTCGTCGGCCGGTGATTGGTCAACTCGAGCGCTGCGTACAATGACGCATCAACCGAATCGACCGAAGGCAAGCATGACGCCGGAACGATGGCATGTTCTATTGCCAACGGCGTGTCTGCGGCGTATCGAATTCGGTCGAACCTGTATATCTCCATCCCGGGCGGCAAGCCCAGCTCCAGCGCCTCAGCCAGCGATACCTGATCTTCCGCCTTGCTCAACCATTCACTTCTCGCCTTCCAACCGCGAGTAGCCATGTCCTCAGAGAAGGACGACAGCGCGGCCATGTTCTTCTGGATTCGTGATGCAACGAAGGTCCCCGCACCATGACGCCTGTCGAGTAATCCCTCCTCAACCAGCCCTTCTATTGCTTTTCGGACCGTGATGCGAGAAACACCGAAATCGACAGCAATATCCCGCTCTGCGGGCAATGAATCATCGGGCGCCAGAACATCCTGCTCGATAACTTCGCGCAAGGTACGACGAAGTTGTTGGTACAGCGGCTTCTTGCTCGTTCGATCCAACGGCCGTGCCACGGCTTTCAACGACATCCCACCCCTCCTGATCATTCGGAT
>CAZMRZ010000062.1:0-11696 GCA_964568835.1 uncultured Woeseiaceae bacterium
AGGCTGAGGTTCTACCTTTGAACTACACCCGCCTGTCTCAATTCCCTCTAACGCTTCTTCTGAATCATGACACCTTATATAGGCATGATTCGTAACTCGTTCGCCCCGCGACTTTTCAGCGGCTATTTCGCCTTTTATTCGGCGTACAAAAATCCTGACAGTCTTGGTGTTTAAACCGTCCGGAGTTCATATGTCCTGTCTGTTTCGTCGCGTCACTGGCCCTATGACTGAATCCACCCAGTCGCACCATCATCTGGTGGAGGGGGTAGGATTCGAACCTACGTAGGCATAAGCCAGCAGATTTACAGTCTGCCCTCGTTGGCCGCTTGAGTACCCCTCCGGTACGCAAGCCGGGCATTGTCTAATTACCCCGCCCGACTGTCAACAGCTAAACGACTGATTTTTCATATTTCTGCGAATGGGGCAAATCCTGCCAAAACCCTTAGCTGATGCGCTCTTCAGCCAGAATTCGCCGTTTCTCAGGCGGTTTTCGCCCAATGCCAGGGCTCGTAGATGAATCCTTGCCGATTATCCCGCGGATAACTCATCGAAAATCCGAATTTAGCGGCATTTTTTTCCAACCAGCGGAAGGCCTCAGATGACTCAAACTCTTCTGTCAGAGGCCGGGATCCCGGCGACGCGATGTCGACCGCACATCCCGTGTGATGCTCACTGAATCCAGGCGCCGCGTTTACCGCGAGAATCTCGCTAACTGACTGACCTGAATTGAGTTTTTTTCGGATAAGACTGGCCTGGTACTCGATGCTTCGAAAACCCGAAACAATCATCAGAGTAATGCCGTCATCTCGCGCAGCCGTCTGCATCTCCTGCCAGCTGGCCGCCGTTACCGGGGTCAGGCGTTGCATACGACCGACGAGATTGGGCCCAACGTCCACTAAGTCGTCCGTCTCCTCGAAATTCGGTCGCGTGCCGTCAATGGCGTAATCGTCGGGAATGCCGAGTTCTGTGTGAAGTTCGCGTAGCATAGGCGGAAGTGTACCTTCAGGCCGAGCGTTCTGCTTCCGCAATTATTTTCCGATGACCAAAGACAAAATTTACCAACAGCCATCCGAAGAAGGACCGTTTCGCTTCAACGAGGACGTCGCCCGGGTGTTTCCCGATATGCTGCGCCGGTCAATTCCAGGTTATGGCGCCACCATTGAGGCAATCGGTTCGTTAGCCGCACGCTACGTAAAGGCTGACACCCAATGCTATGACCTCGGCTGCTCGCTCGGCGCCGCGACTATTGCCATGCGTCAGGGCATTAGTCAGTCCGGATGCGAGATCGTAGCCGTCGACACCGCGCCCGCCATGATTGAACGTTGCCGCGAGATAGTCGCCGAAGACGACCGTCAATTTTCACCCGATACGGGGGTCGAGGTGATCGAGGGGGACATTCGCAACATTGAGATCAACAACGCCTCGATGGTGGTTTTGAACTACACGCTTCAGTTTCTCCCTATGGAGGATCGCGACGCGCTGATGCGATCCATCAGTCGGGGGCTTAATGAAGGTGGTCTGCTCGTATTGTCAGAAAAAGTCGTGGACGAAAATGCTGAAATGGAGCAACTGCTTGTCGATCTGTACCACGAGCATAAGCGTCGCAACGATTACAGTGCTTTAGAGGTCAGTCGCAAACGCGCGGCGCTCGAGAACGTACTGGTACCGGAGACGGTTTCCGCTCATCGCCGTCGCTTGGCGGGTGCCGGATTCGGCCGCACAGCCGTTTGGCTCCGTTATTTCAACTTCGTTTCGATTGTCGCTCTCAAATAACTCGCTCGTGATGATCGATACTGACGCCCTCTCAAATCGCTTACGCTCGATCGGTCTTGATCAATGGCCGGGCGCTTTATTGCCGCTGATTACCCAACGACTATCGAGCGCAGGTCACGGCGATTTCTCGCGCTGGCAGGCAATTCTCGATGCCTTGCCAGCCGCGTCTTCCGACAAGCGCGACTTGCTACTGGGACTCTCGCCGTGGCGCAAAGGCCCATTCGACATCGAGGATATTCATATCGATACCGAATGGCGAAGCGACCTCAAGTGGCGGCGTGTCGAGGACTCAATTGCATCTCTTGACGGGCGGAACGTACTCGATGTCGGTTGCGGCAACGGCTACTACGCCCTACAGATGGCGAGCGCGGGTGCGGCGAGTGTCATCGGCGTTGACCCCACCATTCTATTCGTCATGCAGTTCCTTGCGATTAATCAGTTCGCGGAACAAGACAATGTTTTCGTATTGCCTGCACGTCTCGAAGAAGTACCGTTGCCAGCTCGGAAGTTCGACACGACGTTTTCGATGGGTGTGCTCTACCATCAGCGGTCACCGCTCGATCACCTGCGACAACTACGTCAAACGCTGCGGCCCGAGGGACAACTGGTGCTTGAGACGATCTGCTTACCTGGCGGTGAGGCTTTCGCGAAAACACCTGAAGATCGATACGCCCGAATGCGCAACGTCTGGCTTCTCCCGACTATTCCGGAATTGAAAATCTGGCTGACTCGAACCGGATACAAAGACGTCCAGGTCATTGACCAGGCGATGACTACGGTAGACGAACAACGGTCAACGGAATGGATGACGTTTGAGTCACTCGCAGAGGCACTCGATCCAAACGACCGCACTCTCACTGTCGAGGGCTGGCCTGCACCTAACAGAGTCGTAGTTACGGCCACTTCACCATAGGCGCCCATTGGGGGGGCGCATTGCATTATCGTTGTCGTGAGCGTAATTTCTGTCAAGACTGAAACAAGAGAAACAACCAATGAAGATGACGCCAGCGGTTGAGAAGTACGTCCTCCATTGGGGCGAAATGGGAACCCGATGGGGCACCAATCGAACTGTCGCCCAGATTCAGGCTCTGCTCTATCTTTCACCGCGGCCGTTGCGAGCCGATGAGATCGTGGAGTTATTGTCTGTCGCTCGCTCGAACGTCAGTACCAGTATTCGCGAGCTGCAAGGATTCGGGCTCGTTAAGATGATTCATCTTCTCGGCGATCGGCGTGATTATTTCGAGTCACTGCACGACGTATGGGAGTTGTTTCGAGTCATTATCGAACAGCGCAAGCAGAAAGAGCTCAACCCAACACTCGCGATGCTGAAAGGCTGTGCCGCCGAAGTTCAAAGCGAAAAAGAAACGGACCCGGTAACCAAAGAGCGTATTCAGAATATGCTGCAGTTCGTAGAATCAACGAGCAACTGGTATGAGCAGATCAGTGAAATTCCGACGACCACACTGACAAAACTCATGGCACTCGGCTCCAAAATCACGAAGCTCGTCAAGAAATAGAGCGTCCTAGAAAGGCTCCGATGCCGTTTCAAGAATGGTGCATGCAGGCCAAACCGTTTCTTCGCCTTTCGTGGTTTCACGCATGACCCAGATCGATTCGGTTAATGCCAGCGACTCCGGTCCACCGCTCATTACGCCGGCGGGCCGATAAAAATATCCACCCGGCGCGTACTGCCAGAGTTCGGTCTCGCCGTTGACGCACTCCGCGTATTGCTGATTGCCGGTGACCAGGTAACCCTCTCTCAAAGCGCTGGATGATTCCCAAGCCGGAGCAGCACCCGTCTGAACACGAACAAGCCAGGTCTTCGCACCATTGCCGGGATCTCGGCGTAGCTCTTTCGTGGCAACACCGACTTTGGCCGCGTCCTCCCACTCCAGCAAATAGCTGTTGATGATAATCGGCGAACGAATAATAGACTCCGGGTCAGTGTCGTTAACGAAATACAGAATGCGAGCGCCCTCTTTCGCCTCAAGATTGAAACCGAGCGAACCCGCCGGCAAGAACGCGTATCCACCAGTCTTCAAGACGATATCGGCGATGGTTAGCTCTCCGGAAATTACGAAAATCTCCATCGATCGGCCCGGTACACCGCCGCTGGTGCCCTGCCAGTCCTTCGGCAAGTCAACACGATTGCTCGTTCGCCGAGTCTGCGGGTCGCCGGATAATTGCTTGGCACGCACGCCTGGCAAGCTCGCCATGAAGATGTCTTCCATTTCGTCGACCTGAACGAACGCTGGATAGGGCAGCTTCGGCGGGCCGCTCGCACACCCGGCGATGACCAGCGTCGCCAGCATGAATGTCAGGCCAATTCTTATATCTGATTTCATGATTACCTACTCAAGGCAGCAATAAAAAAGCCGCCCAGAATGTGGGCGGCATATTAAGCGAAAGATGCAGTCGGCAGGGTTCAGTTCGCATTCGAATAAATTGAAACATCAATGTTACGACAGAATTCGGCGTTCTCTGATTCCCGGTTGGCAGTCCGCTTCGTCGTCGGCCACAAAGATTGCAGGTAAGCTTTGTACGGGTGACGTGTTGAGAGGGTTCACGTATCGCCCGCCTTCGAGTCATGCGTCCGGCATGGCGGTCCGCCCGCTTGCCTTCTTACATCTCATCTCCGTGCGTACCGAGTTGGTACGCACGGAATGCTACTACATATGGTATTGGAAGGCGAGCAAACCACTATATTTAGACAGTTTGCGAAAAAGTGGCCAAAATTGACGACGCACCGACGAAGAAAAGGTAGCCTTGCCAACACAAGCAATCCGGACACGCGAACAAATACGAGATGAGAATAGATGACTGATAACTCGATGGTGGAAGGGCGTTCAACAAGCCAGAAAACAGGCCTGTTTCTCGGCCCATCCTTGCTGCTTCTCATGATGCTGCTGGGCGGACCCGATCAGCTCGGCGACACAGCATGGGCGACAGCATCTATCGGCGTCTTGATGGCCGTTTGGTGGGCAACGGAAGCCGTACCGATCGCAGTAACGGCATTGTTGCCCGTCGTACTTTTTCCAATGTTTGGTGTGTCGTCTATTCAAGATACGACAGCACCGTACGCGAACAAAGTCATCTTTTTGTTTCTCGGCGGCTTCATCGTTGCATTCGCAATGCAACGCTGGAATCTCCATCGTCGGATTGCATTGACCGTTTTGCAGCGAGCGGGCGGCAACGGCCGATCTCTGGTGGGGGGCTTCATGCTCGCCAGTGCGTTGATCTCAATGTGGGTCATGAACACATCGACAACGATGATGATGCTACCCATTGCGGTTTCAATCATTGCCGTTATCCACAAGACGGTCCTCACCTTGAGCGATAAAGACAAGGAGGACTTTCAATTCTCTCTGCTACTTGGCGTTGCCTACGGCTCGAGCATTGGCGGCATCGCGACGCTGGTCGGAACGGCACCCAATGCGATGTTCGCAGCCTTCATGCTTGAGAACTACGGCACCAGTATCGACTTTTCGAGCTGGATGCTGGTCGGCTTGCCAATGTCCGGTATGATGCTGCCGCTGGCATGGCTCGCACTCACTCGTTGGGTATTCAAAGTTGACTTCGTGACGTCTGACGAAGGACGCGCTGAACTTAGAAGAATGAAGAACGACATGGGCCACATGACTGTTCCCGAAAAACGAGTCGCATTCGTTTTCATCATCATGGCGGCGACCTGGATTCTTCGGCCGTTGCTGATCAAGTTGCCGGGCCTCTCGGCGCTCGACGACTCTCTGGTCGCAATTGCTGGCGCCATTTTAATGTTTCTTGTGCCGAGTGGGAGTAAAAAAGATCCATTGTTACTCCGCTGGAAGTACGCGGAACAACTACCTTGGGGCGTACTACTGCTGTTCGGCGGCGGACTGACTCTCGCGGGCGCTGTAACCCGAACCGGGCTGGCCGAATGGCTCGGTAGCAGCCTTCAAGCTGTCGGTACCTTGCCCTTGGTGGGCATCGTTATCCTCGCAGCTACCTTGATAATCTTCCTGACAGAATTGACCAGCAATATCGCGACGACAGCTACGTTCTTGCCGGTTGTCGGTGCCATTGCTATTGAGGCGGGCTACGACCCGATTGTTCTCGCCGTACCGGTAACGCTGGCGGCCAGCTGTGCATTTATGTTGCCTGTTGCGACACCGCCGAATGCCATTGTCTTCGGGTCCGGTTTGCTGACGGTTCCGCGCATGGCTCGTGCCGGTCTTGCCCTGAATCTAATCGGAATCGTTTTGGTATCGGCCGTTGCCTATAAGCTTGCACCAATAGTCCTGAACTGAAACGGAGATCATGCGGTGAGTAACGAGTACGAACTCAGCAAACAGAATAAAGTCCGACAGCTTCGTGAGAAGGCGGCCTACGACAAGCCTACGGTTCACGGAATTCTCGATTCCGCATTGATCGCGTCGGTCGGTTTCGTGCAAGACGGTCAGCCGGTCGTTGTTCCAATGCTTTATGGTCGAGACGGTGAAACCGTCTATTTGCACGGCGCAAGAAAAGCGCGTGTCATTCGATTGCTTGAAGGTACAACCACCGCTTGCCTGAACGTGACGCACGTCGATGGCCTGGTTTATGCGCGATCGGCGTTCAACTCATCGATGAACTATCGTTCAGCAACCGTATTTGGTGCGCCGCGCTTGATCGAGAGCCCTGATGAAAAACTGCGAGCGCTGCAAATTATTTCGGAAAGCACAATGCCGGGGCGCTGGGATGAAGTCAGGGATTCGCACGAAAACGAGGTCAAGATGACGGGAGTTATCGCACTCGAGATTGAGTCGGCTTCTGCGAAAGTCGCGAGCGGTATGCCCGACGATGAAGACGAAGACTATGACATTCCAATATGGGCCGGTGTATTGCCGCTGGTTTCGGCCTTCACAACACTGCAATCGGATGATCGATTACTGGATGGTGTGGAAGCGTCGGACGTCGTCCTCGCGATGGAAAATAAGAAATTGTAGGGGCGCGTCTCACGCGCGACACACGTCGGCCGTAGGACGGCCTCCTACAGCAGCCCGCCGCTGTTTTCCGCCTCCAGCCGCAGTAACGCTTCCTTAGTATCCAATCCACCACCAAAACCAGTCAGATCGCCGCTGCTGCCTATCACCCGGTGACAAGGAACAATGATCGGAATCGGGTTTCGTCCATTGGCCGCACCCACCGCGCGAACAGCCTTTGGCCGGCCGATACGTTTCGCGACATCGGCGTATGAGGCTGTTTCGCCGTAGGGGATTTGCTGCAATGCTTCCAATACACTCACCTGAAATTCAGTGCCCGAATAAGACAATGGTAAATCGAAGTCCTTTCGTTCCCCGCTGAAGTATTCCGCGAGTTGTATACAAGCGTCTTCGAAGGGCTCTTCGTTGTATATCCAGTCCGCTTCCGGATCGCGACGCATCGCGCCTTTGGGAAACCCAATCATCGAAAGCGAATCAGCCTCGCCGGCCAGCAAGAGCTCGCCTATCGGAGTATCGAAATAGCAGTAGTACATCGTTCATCCTCCAGAGTTCGAATCCGAACTCCATAACAATAAGGCCGCATAGGACCGCCACGGATGCCACGCTTCAGCGCGTGACTTGAGCGCTGCAGGTTTCAGTCGTTCGCGACCGGGTGAGTCGAAGGCACGCAGTAATCCCAGGTCCGAGTGTGGAAAGGCGTCCGGATCTTTCAAAGCTCGCATAGCGACGTATTGCGCTGTCCATTCGCCTATACCCTTTATCGCAAGCAGTGATTTGCAAAACTCCTCAGTATCTTGCGACGGATCAAAGGTGATTCGTCCCTCCACAACCTGCTTCGCGACCCGCCGAATGGTCTCCGCGCGACTGGTGATGATGCCGAGGTCGCCCAGGCGGGCACGTAATAATTTCTCCGCGCAAGGAAACACGAGATTGGGTGCCGCGTCGCCCTGAAGGTCGGGCACGGCAACACTGAGTTTCTCACCGTAACGTCGAGCCAGTCGACCTGACAAGGTTGTCGCCGCTGCGACCGAAACTTGCTGGCCGAGAATCGCGCGTACTGTCAGTTCGAAACCCTCCCACACACCGGGGACCCGAATGCCTGGCTGCTTTCGAAGCAAGGCTTTCAGGCGCTTGTCGCGAGACAGAACTCGAGAGACATCGCTCGGAGACGCATCAAGATCGAAAATTCCCCGCACGCGCTGAATGATGGGTAGTAATGATCGCGTGCCTGCGCCATGAACGGTGAGCAGCACATTGCCGTCTCCCTGACGGAGATCGATTACGCTGTTCACGCCGTCAATGGTCACGCTGCGCAGATATCGTCCGCCATCTGCAACCTCAACACCAGGAATCGCCCTGGCGGCGAAAAACTGCAGCAAGTGCGCGAAGTCGAAGGGCGGCCGGTAGGGTAACTGAACAGTCAGACCCGCCGATGGCGCCATCACTGCACGACGACGCCTCAGATCTCGCGGCGTACGGTCATAGGTATTCTTGAATGCATCATTGAATCGTCGGGTGCTGCCAAACCCGGCAGCAATCGCAATGTCAGACATGGGAAGCATGGTCTGGTCGATAAGACGTTTCGCGAAATGCAGTCTCTGTGTATGTGCAACCGCGAGCGGGCTCGCACCGAGGTGTTTGGTAAACAAGCGGCGGAGATGTCGACTCGTCACGCCGAGGCGGTCGGCCAGCCGCTCAACGTCGCCATCGTCCAGGGCGCCGTCGGCGATTAGCCTTAGGCCACGCCGCACTGTGGTCGATGTACCCTCCCAAGCCGGGGTTCCAGGCGCGCATTCCGGACGGCAACGCAGGCAAGGACGAAACCCCGCCTCGCCGGCCGCTGCCGCTGTCGAGTAGAAACTGATATTTTCACGCTTGGGCGAATTGGCCGGACAGACCGGCCGGCAATATATTCCCGTCGTTTTGACACCAACGAAAAAACGCCCGTCAAAACGAGCGTCTCGAGACAGCCTCGCCTGTTCGAAGACTTCGCTGTCTGTGGTGTTTGAACTCCGGAGCATGCGTAAAGTATACGCGTACTCCGGGTTCACACTAGCCAGATTCGGACCTGTATGCCGAAGGCTGAATACTCTATGCCGCGCTGCGAGTAACTCCAGTAGCGCGCTGCTCGAGCCATTGCGCAAGCTCATCGGAGCCGCCGACATAGTCGCCGTCTATGAATACCTGTGGATAAGTAATATGACCGGATACCGCACGTAGTGTCTGGTCGGTGTAATCTCGATTCAGAACCAGTTCTTCGAACTCGATCCCGGCATCATTCAACAGACCTTTTGCCCGGACACAGAATGCGCAGCCTTCACGGGTGAAAAGAGCTACGTCATGCGGAAGCTCTCCTTCAGGAGCGAGGTGCGCAAACATCGTATCCGCATCAGAAACACCGTACGGATCACCGGGCTCTTCAGGTTCAATGAACATCTTTTCGACGACGCCATCGCGAACCAACATGGAATAGCGCCAGGAGCGCTTGCCAAAGCCAAGGTCATCCTTATTGACAAGCAGGCCCATCTTTTCCGAGAACTCGCCGTTGCCGTCGGGCAGGAATGTCACCCGGTCAGCATGCTGACTGCGTTTCCATTCGTTCATTACGAATGCATCATTTACCGATACGCAGATGATTTCGTCGACGCCGTTGGCTCGAAACTGCGGGGCGAGCTGGTTATATCGTGGCACATGTGATGATGAGCATGTCGGTGTGAATGCACCGGGCAACGAAAACAACACGACCGTTTTGCCGGCAAATATGTCGTCAGATGTTACGTCAACCCACTCATGCGCTTTGCGTGTGCGGAAGGTGACTTCGGGCACTCGATGTCCTTCAAGATTTTTCAACATTTCTTTCTCCTTAGTGCTGATTAAGCCAGCATGCTGCGTTGATGAATAATGAGTACACCTTAGGTGAATCTTTGTAATAAGGAAAACGGGTTATTTGTATCGTAATATGCTATTTTTTCGATGATGAGATCCCCCACTCTAAAACAACTTCGATACTTTGTTGCCCTGTGCGAAGAACTGCATTTCGGGCGTGCCGCAGAACAGTGCTTCGTTTCGCAGTCCGCGTTCAGCAACGCCATTCAGGAACTTGAATCGACTCTCGACGCGCAGTTGGTCGACCGCACGAATCGCCGCGTGACAGTCACGTCGAATGGCCAGGAAGTCGCAACGCAAGCGCGGCTGGTGCTTCGGGATGTCGACAGTCTTGTTGATATCGCGAAAGGGGATCAGCAACCGCTTTGTGGAGAGCTGCGACTGGGGGTCATTCCGACGATCGCACCGTTCGTCCTTCCCAAGGTGCTGCCGAAACTGAGGAAGGCCTTTCCGAACCTCGAACTGTTGATGATCGAAGACCAGACGCAACGTATTTACGAGCGCCTGTTGGATGGGGAACTCGACGTATTGCTGCTCGCGCTCCCCTGGGAGATGCAAGGTGTCGAACAAAGAACGCTATTTCGCGATGATTTCTGTCTGGCCTATCGTCAGGGTACGCAACGGGTCGATCCTGAAAACTATCGTTTCAGCAGGTTGAATGCCGACAGTGTTTTGTTGCTGGAAGACGGTCACTGCCTCAGGGACCACGCTCTCGCCGCCTGCAAAATTCGTAATACGGAGAAGGTACGGCGATTTGGCGCGAGCAGTTTGTTGACGCTGATCGAAATGGTCGATGCGGATCTTGGTATTTCGTTTCTTCCGGAAATGGCACGTGGTAGTACCTTGTTGCGTAACACTCGCGTTCGCCTGCACGCCTTGAAGGACAGGAGTTATCGGAACATCGGCATGGCGTGGCGCAAGGGAAGCCGTCGAGTTGAGGAATTTCACCTGCTCGGCGATTATCTTCGCGATAATCGCTAAAACGCCTACTTGTACTCTGAACAATGCAGGACTCTGGCGGTCGGAGACATGAAGAAAGGAGGGGAGGCAATCATGGGTTTGAGAACGATCTGGATTTCGGCAGTTTTGTTTGGGGGACTCGCATTCGGACTTCCCGCGAGTGCTCAGGCAGATGACTTCAACACTGTCTCGCTCGAGGTGGCCAGTGGCGGCATCATGGACATCGCGCTTCCGAAGTCATGGGGCAGCCCGACAGTTGATACCACCGAAGGCATTACCAATATTACGTTTGGTCCAAACGGCCCGAAGAAGAAGCCGATATTTCTGGCCCGTATTGCCGCTCTTACGGCAGCCACATCTATTCCACCTGAGGCTTTGATGCAGATAACACAGAAAGAGATTGCCCAGGTCAGAGAACTCGCTGCGGAAGCGACTATCCCGATAAGTGACGTAAAGGGTGAAAATTCGAGCGGAAACTACTTCTCCATTACCGACCGCGAATCGAAAATTGGCGAATTTGATTACCTGACCGTTGCCGTTCTCGGGTCGGAGCAGCTACTGGTCAAGTGCTACTTCTTCTCAAGCGATGGCGCACCTGAGTTTGGTGAAGACGCCATTCGACTGATGAAAAGCATCAAGTACACGGCGCCACCACCTGAGCCAGACGTGGAAACCGAAGCAGAATCGAGCTAACTGATTTTTCTGACGATGCGCGACCCGGTCAGCGATCTTTCGTGCAGCTAGCGGACTAGGGTGCGCAGATCGTATCGTCGCCACAATAGATATCGTGTAGCAAATGAATAACGCGTTCTGCGGGCCCCTCTCCCAGTGAGTAGTAGATCGTCTGCGCCTCGCGGCGAGTCTGAACCAAGCCTTGACGACGCAAGCGTGCAAGCTGTTGCGACAGCGCTGACTGACTCAGCGGAATAGATTCATTGAGATCACCCACCGAGCGCTCGCCCTCGGCGAGCATACAGAGAATCATCAGACGACTCTCGTTGCCCAGCGCATTCATAAGACCGGCCGCATCGGCTGCATGCTCCTGCATGTTCTCGATCGCGCTTTTCTCGCTTACCATCCTGAAATCCTACCACTAGGTCTGCAACCAATATAGAT
>CAZMRZ010000062.1:11796-15772 GCA_964568835.1 uncultured Woeseiaceae bacterium
GCTTCACGACGCCATCGTTGTCGGCATTGTTAACGACAGTCACCCAAACGGGATCTTCAATGCGCGGTCGCTGGGCGCACTCCACAATCTGAGTGCGTCAATTCTCGAGCTTGAGGGCGTGATTACCCCCGATCTCATGTCGCTCGCGGTCACTGACAACATCGGTCAGGACGGACCCGGCACCATTCGCTTTGAATGGATGATGCGCGAGGCACCGGTCACCGAGCAGCAAGCCCTCGACATACAAGCCAAGGTCTCGCGGCTGCCGCTACTCCAGGACACCTTGGTCGCGGGCGACGGCAGGGCGGCGGCTATCTACGTGCCGATCGAAAGCAAAGACCTGAGCTACGCCTTGTCGCAGGAAATCCGTGCGCTCACGGAAACCATCGAGTCATCGGATGCGTTTCATATTACGGGCCTCCCGGTTGCCGAAGACACCTTTGGGCATGACATGTTTGTACAGATGGGCATCTCTGCGCCGCTTGCAGGCCTGATGATTTTTCTTTTGATGTTGTATTTTTTCCGCAGCGCAGCGTTGGTCATCGCGCCGATGCTCGTGGCAATGGCGACCGTCATCATCAGTATGGGGCTCATGATCGGTTTTGGCTTTACTGTGCACATCATGAGTTCGATGATTCCGATTTTTCTGATGCCCATTGCCGTCGTTGACTCCGTTCACATCATGTCCGAGTTCGCTGACAAGTATCGCAAAGGGGATGATGCCAAGACCGTTATCAGCGGTGTCGTCGAGCACCTCTTTACACCGATGTTGTTTACTTCACTTACCTCCGCCGTCGGATTCCTGTCTCTATTGCTGACTCCCATACCGCCAGTGCAGATCTTCGGCGTGTTTGTTGCGTTCGGAATTCTGCTCGCATTCGTTCTAACGATCTTGCTCATACCAGCGTATGTCGTGCGTATGAGTCCGGCAGCGCTGGACAAGCTGGCTGCGCACTCCAAGACCCCGCACACCGATACAGCGCTGGCGCGTATGTTACGTCGCAGCGGCCGGTTTTCTATTCGGTATGGCAAGTGGATAAGCAGTGCTGCCGCGATATTGATCGTCATAAGTATCGCCGGCATTTCCCGTATCGAAATCAACGACAATCCCGTGCGCTGGTTTAAGGCCAACCATCCTATCCGGGTGGCTGACAAGGTTCTTAACGAACACTTCGCAGGCACCTACGACGCGTTCGTCGTCTTAAGCCACGATAGTCAGGGCTCCGTCGTGAGCTACATCGATTCTGCAACTGCACTACTTTCAAGTTTCGATGACGCCGAACTGAACGATCTCAGCGAATTGCTGGCGGCAGATACCCGCGAGATCGACGCCTATTACGACGCTATTATTGCCGTCGCTGACGACAGGCTCTTTGAGTCTGACGATGACCAGACCATCGATACGCTCGAACAATTGATGGTTCTGACCGAAGAGGCGCAGAGCGCGTCAAAGTACTTTCAGCGGCCTGATATTTTGCACGAGATCGTCGGTATTCAGGAAGCGCTCGATGCGTCCGGGTTCGTCGGTAAGTCGAATGCACTTCCGGATGTCGTCAAGGTCGTTAATCGTGAATTACGAGATGGAGAAGACAGCAACTACCAGATCCCGTCCACGGTACCTGCTGTGGCCCAGACATTGCTGCAATACCAGTCGTCGCATCGACCACAGGATCTGTGGCACATGGTCACGCCGGATTTCCGCTCTACCGCTATTTGGTTGCAGCTTAAGAGCGGCGACAATCAGGATATGGAGCGTGTTATAGAGGCGTTGGACAGCTACATGACCAACAACCCGCTTCCGCAGGACGTCGAATTACGGTGGGCCGGCAAAACCTACATCAATGTTGTCTGGCAGGACGCCATGGTCAGCGGCATGCTGAAGAGCCTGATGGGTGCTTTTCTTGCCGTCTTCCTGATGATGGCATTCCTGTTTCGCAGCGCGCGTCTCGGTCTGCTTGCCATGGTTCCGCTTTCCCTCACGATCGTTGGTGTCTACGGCATCATCGGCTGGATTGGCAAGGACTACGACATGCCCATCGCTGTGTTGTCGTCACTGACGCTCGGTCTGTCCGTTGACTTTGCGATCCACTTTATCGAAAGAACACGAGCACTGCTGCGCGACAGCGGATCGTTCACCGACGCGACTGCCCGGCTCTTTGAGGAACCCGCGCGAGCTATCGCGCGCAATGCGATCGTGATCGCACTGGGCTTCACTCCGCTGTTCTTTGCGCCTCTGGTGCCATATATCACGGTCGGCGCATTCATGGCGGCGATAATGGCTTTGTCCGCTTTGACGACACTCGTATTACTACCGGCCCTGATGTCGTGGGCCGGGCCCTGGTTGTTCCCCGAAATGCGAGCGCAAGGGGCTTTTTCAAACGCTGTCGCTGACGAGGCGAGCGCGTGAAGACTGGAGGTATATCTGTGTACAAGAAACTACTGATGACGGCTGCCGCGTTGATTGTGGCAGCCATTGCCCAGGCCGACGTGCTAACGAACGCCGACGAGATTGTAGAGAAGGCGAATTTGGCCGCTTACTACGCTGGCGCGGACGGCCGTTCCGAAGTCCGCATGATCATAAAAGATGCTCAGGGCCGTCAGCAACGGCGCCAGTTCACGGTACTGAGGCGAGATGTAGAAGACGGCGGTGACCAGCAGTTTCTGGTCGTGTTCAGTCAGCCTTCGGATGTTCGCAACACTGTCTTTCTCGTCGACAAACACATGGATCGTGATGATGATCGCTGGTTGTATCTTCCGGGCCTCGATCTCGTGAAGAGAATATCCGCCGGTGACAAACGGACCAGCTTTGTCGGCGCACATTACTTCTACGAGGACGTATCCGGTCGCCGTCCATCTGACGATTCGCATGAATTGCTGGAGACCACGGACGATTACTACGTACTGAAGCACATTCCTACAGACGGGAAGACAGTGGAGTTCACCACTTACGTTACCTGGATCGATAGAGAGACACTGCTGCCGATGAAAATCGAATACGCGAATTCGGCCGGCGACGTATATCGCCGGGTCGAAGTTCTGAGTGTTGAATCAATCGACGGCAACCCAACGGTAACGACCAGCCGTGTGTCCGATCTGGACGGTGGTGGCAGCACCGACATGCAGTTTCGCTACATTAAGTATGACGTCGGCTTACCGGATCCGGTATTCACAGAACGTGCATTGCGAAATCCACCGCAAGAATGGCTGAAGCGCCTGAAGTGAATAGTCGCCGTTTGAAAACTGTCCTGATGTTGGCGCTGACGCTTCCGGGTGTTGCGTTTTCACAGGACGATATGTGGGACGACGACGAATGGGGAGACGACGAGGAAGTCAGTCGCTGGACCGGTTTTGTCGAAGCCGGACTCGGTACACGATTGAACCAGGACCCACAGCTCAGCAAACGAAACACACTCGAAGAGATGCGTTGGCGCCTCGAATCGAACTGGCAACCAGGTGAAGTGGCAATCTCGTTCAAGGCCGATGCCGCCTACGATGGCATTAGCCAATCTCTTGAAACTGACATCCGGGATCTAACGGCCGCATTCACCGTCGGTGACAGCCTTGATGTCAAGATCGGTCGACAGGTACAGACATGGGGAACCGGTGATTTGGTGTTCCTGAATGACCTGTTTCCGAAAGACTTCCAATCGTTTTTTTCAGGAAGGGACGACGAATATCTGAAGGCACCCGGAAACGCGCTTCGGCTCACGCACTTCTCATCGACCGTTAACATTGATTTTGTATGGACACCTGAGTTTGAGCCGGATATCTACCTGACCGGAGAGCGGTTCTCGTTTTTCTCACCGCTCGCCGGCGGCAACGTCGCACCGCGACCGCCGCTCTCCGCCATCAAACCGGACTCATCGCTTTCCAATGGCGAGCTCGCGCTACGGCTATTCAAGAACGTAAACGGCAAAGAATATGCACTGTACTTGTACGACGGTTTTTTCAAGCAACCAACCGCTCTAACGACCTC
>CAZMRZ010000063.1:0-15675 GCA_964568835.1 uncultured Woeseiaceae bacterium
AATCTCAACTCCCGTTTTTGACCAGTTTTTCTCGGCGCTAATGTCCGCTTTTGGCCGAAAGCGGGCATACAGGTAAGCGTTGACAAGCCTATAGTGCACAAATGAAAAGATCTTCAAAAGCTGCGCTGTTATCTGGCCTGATTTTTCCTGGAATCGGGCATATGGTCTTGAAGCAGTATCTACGCGGTTCTGTCCTCATGTTTTCGGCGCTGGTAGCGTTTTCAGTAATCGTCACACGGGTATTTCAGCGCGCGCTGACCATTGTCGACCGTATCAATAGTGGCGATATTCCCGTTGAAACAGGCGCTATCGCAGAAATGGTCGCCAATTCCACCAGTGGCGCGGATAGTCTCGTGGAAAATACTGCCATGGTTGTTCTGGGAGCATGTTGGCTAATCGGCATCATCGATTCCTACAGACTCGGCGTCATGCAAGAAAAATAGAAAATGCCTGGCCCAAAGCGGACGTCCGCATTCGGGTATTGCGACCCGATTATTGCGGGTTTCTTGCGGTTTTCGCTGATGAGCCCAGGCGCATTGGGCGCTGTCATCAAGGCACCGCTGAAAGCGCCCGAATTGGGTGTTCATTTCTTTTGACTATGGGGCCAAGCTGTCTATACTCCGCACAGCTTGAAAGTAAGTCTGATATTTGTGTACACCATTTCGAAGTTCCTTCTTTAATACCTCGTCCTGTTTTTCATAAGTAATAGCACCGCTTCCAGCGATATGGCCTTCACAAGAAGGCTCCCATTACTCTTGAATAATTAGGATTATGACTATGTCTACTACCGGAACTGTTAAATGGTTCAATGATGCCAAAGGCTTTGGCTTTATCGAGCAAGAATCTGGCCCCGACGTGTTTGCCCATTTCAGCGCTATTACAGGCGATGGACACAAAACGTTGGCTGAGGGTCAAAAAGTCGAGTTTACGCTTACAGAGGGCCAAAAAGGTCCCCAGGCAGAGAACATCGTAGCGGTTTAATTAACGCGATTCGGCCTGCAATGCAGTTTTTGCGGGCCAGCCTCACACTCCTTGGGAGTTGAGGCCTGAAAGGGCGGGACCTGTAGGTCTTGCCCTTTTTTCGTTGACGACAGCTCCGCCCTTGATGACGACGCTGATATTCTGAAGCGCGGCTATATCCTCAAGCGGATCGCCGGGAACGGCGATCAAATCACCAAAACGGCCGACTTCGATCGCACCAACATCTTCGTTCATTTCCATGTGGTCCGCAGCGACGGAAGTGGCTGACTTGATGGCTTGCATTGGCGTCATGCCCCGCTCGACCATGACTTCGAACTGGCGGGCACCCATGTCGTACGGCAGGACGCCAAGATCGGTGCCAAACAAAATAGTGACACCAGCCTTCACCGCTTTTTCAAAGACCACGCGCTGCGCTTCAGTGGTTGCCAGATTTTTCTGCATAAACTCCTCGGCGTAGTTCTGCTCGTAGCCCACCTCTTCGGTGTAGGTGCCGTTGTAAACATCCATTGAAAACGCAACGTCATGCTCCAAGGCTAACGCGACAGACTCGTCGTTACCGAGCGAGGCGTGCTCGATAGCATCAACACCTGCCAGGATCGCATCCTTAATAGAGTCTGCACCGTGCGCGTGCGCGGTGACTTTTATCCCTGCGGCTTTTGCGACATCGACAACGGCCTTGATCTCGTCACGAGACATCTCGCGGGCGCCGACAACACCGCCGTAGCCAAAGACCGCACCCGATGCGATGACTTTGAGGAAATCAGCGCCATCAGCGACAGCTTGCTCGGCCTTGGCTTTGAAGTCTTCGGGTCCCCGCGCAACACCCGTCTTGTAGTACGCAGGGATTTCGCTGTCGTCGACGCCGGGAATGTACATATCACCGCCGCCGTGCGGAATCGTCAGATAGGGGCCAGCCGTTTGCATGCGTGGGCCTGGGACTTCGCCAGCGTCGATGTCCCTGCGAAGCTTCCGGATCACGGCCGGCGAATAAGCGCCAACGTGACGAACCGTCGTAAATCCGGAGCGCAAAGTAGTGCCGGCATTTTTCTCGGCGAGTCGCTGCGTGTCGTCTACGGTTCGCCGCAAATAGACTCGATAGTCGTCCGCATCTCCGGGAAGGATCTCCAGATGCACATGTGTGTCGATGAGGCCGGGGAGGCAAGTCTGGTCGGAGAGGTTCAGTATCTCGGTGTCCGCCATTGCCGGATCATCGCTTGGCAGGATATCGGTGATGCGGTTACCGCGGATCACAATCATACGCTCGCCAAGTGGGGCGTCTGATATTCCGTCAATCAGATTGCCACAGTGAACGATGAGATCGACATCGTCGGCAGCGACTGTTTCGCGTTCGTGGCCACACGCAGAGAGGATCAGCACTAAACCAATGAGCAGGGCGAATCGAGTCATCTAAGTCTCCAAGCTTGAAGCTAAACAGTAGTAAGCTATCCGGCATCATGCAACCCAATTCCCGATTTATTGAATTACTGAAGCGTCGTCGGCCGGTGCTGCTGGATGGCGGTCTCGCAACTCAACTTGAGACTCAGGGTTGTGACATCGGCAGCGATCTTTGGTCAGCGTCACTGCTGCAGTCGAATCCTGACGCTATAGTCGCCGCTCACCACGCCTATCTCGAGGCGGGCGCCGAGTGTCTGGCGACGGCCAGTTATCAGGCAAGCCGGGAAGGCTTCGCGAAACACGGCATGTCACGCGACGAGGCCGACGCGTTGATGTTGCTGTCTGTGGCGTTGGCGAAACGGGCGAGAAAGGAAGCAGAATCTGAAGCGGCCATCGCCGCGAGTCTGGGTCCCTACGGTGCGATGTTGCACGACGGTTCTGAATACCGTGGCGACTACGGGGTCAGTGCGGACGTGCTACGAATTTTTCACGAGCAGCGACTGCAACTTTTCGATAGTTCGGGTGTTGATGTCATCGCGATGGAGACGATTCCGTCGCAACAGGAAGCAGAAGTGTTGGCAGAATTACTTCGCAATTGTCAGACCCCGTCGTGGGTCAGCTTCTCCTGTCGTGACGAGACACATATCAGCGACGGCACGTTGATCACCGATGTCGCTCGCTTGTTCGAAGGTCACTCCTCGGTTGTCGCTGTGGGTATCAATTGCACACCGCCGCAATACGCGCCGGCCTTGATTCGTGATCTGAAAAAGGCGTTGCCGGACAAAGCTGTCCTGACATACCCGAACTCCGGCGAGACCTATAACGTGAGTGATAACAGCTGGTTAGGCACGGTCACGCCGGGGGATTGCGCGACCGCAGCGCGCGATTGGATAGCAGCGGGTGCAAAAATCGTCGGTGGTTGTTGCCGCATGGGGCCCGAGCACATCAGCGCCATGGCAGCGATGATCAACGAATCGCGGTAGCGATAATCTCCGGAAGCTCGGCGGGCGCGGCGGCGATAGCGGTGGCGCCGGCAGCGTCCAGTTCATCATACGATCCATAGCCATACGAAACACCAATCGGTTTGATGTCGTTCGCAATGGCACCAATGAGATCGTGCTTGCGGTCGCCAATCATTGTGCGCGAAGACGCCTGCGGGTTTTCGTCGATAGCGAATTTGAGCAACTCAGTCTTATTCGCCCGCGTGCCATCCAACTCGCAGCCGTAAACATTTTCGAAGTACTGCGCCATCTCGAAATGATCAACGATTCGGCCCGCCGCTATACGAGGCTTACTCGTTGCGACAAAAAGAACACATCCCGAATTCGCTACAGCAGCCAGCGCATCGTGTATCCCGTCATAGGGCTTGTTTTCAAGCCAGCCCAACTCGTCGAAGCGCTCGCGATAGAGATCGATGGCCTTGAGCGTCAACTCATCGCCGACCAACTCAGGAAACGTATCGTACAAGGGTGGCCCGATGCACGAATGCAGGTACTCGTCCGACGGATGCGGAAAACCGAGTTGGTCCAACGCGTAGAGAATGCACTTCGTAATGCCTTCAAACGGATCGGTCAAAGTGCCGTCGAGATCGAAATAGACGTGATTCGCCATCTAGTATCAGTTCGCCTTTTCACCCAGGTCTTTCTCGAACTCGGCATAAAGTTCGGAAAATCCTGATGATGAGTAGAGTCTTCGTGCGCTGTCGTTCGCGGACATTACTGACACACGAAGCCAGCGCACGCCATACGCTTTCGCCGCGGCTTCGGCGGCTTCCATCAATTTGCGGCCCAGACCGATGCCACGGTGTTTTTCTTTAATGACCAAGTCTGCGATCAAACCGTATTCGGTATCTCCTTCATGCAGTTCGTCACTTTGAAGGCGATTAAGCAGGGTGACGTAGCCGGCGATGTCTCCGTCGATGTCTGCAACGAGAATCTGTCCGTCACATGATCGGCAGCGAAACTGCATCTGTGTGACGTACTCATCGACAATGTCTTCGCCCGACGGCAGTCGAGCGTCGATCTGGCGCTCGAAGTTCTGCAGCTCAATGACGCACTCGCGCAGTTGCTCGAAGTCAGAGCCTTGATCATATTCGCGTACTTTCATTGCGGTCATTGCGAAATTATCCCGATCTCAAAATAGCACGTGCCGCGTTGAATCCCGGCGCGCCCGTAACGCCACCACCGGGGTGAGTGCCTGCCCCACAGAGATAGAGTTTCTTGATGGGTGTTTCGTACTGCGACCATTCAGGCAAAGGCCGCATGAAGAACATTTGCTCAAGTGAAATGTCGCCGTGGAAAATATTGCCTTCCGTAATGCCAAACTGAGCCTCGAGATCGGGTGGCGTGATTACGCGCCTTGCGATAACCGCCCCCGGTACATTGGGTGCGAACTGACCGATCAGCGCCGTGACACGGTCCCCCAGCGCTTCGCGCTGTTCGTCCCAGTTGTCGTCGTGCAGTCTATACGGAAGATACTGAACGAAGCACGTGAGCATGTGGCGCCCTTCGGGGGCGAGCGTATCGTCGGCGTTCGACGCCAATACGCAATCAACCCAAAGACGATCCGGAATTTCACCACGTCGGCACACGTTGTAATTATCCTCCGCTTCTTGAAGCGTCGGAATCAGCGTAAATAAAGAGCGTTGTGACTTGGTGCGGTCCGCCGGCATACCATTGACTCGTGGTTCCTCCGATAAGACGAAGTTCACCTTTCCTGCGGGGCCGTCCATTTTTATGTTTGCGACGTCCTGTCGGAAACTCTCATCAAGCTCAGTCTTTTCGACGAGTTGCAGGAACGTTCGCTTTGGATCCGCGTTCGAGACGACGATCTTCGCATCAAGCGTTTTACCGTCCTCCAGTGTTACCCCGGTTGCAGCACCGTTCATAACGTTAACGCGTTGCACAGAAGCATCTGTGCGAATCTCAACACCAAGATCTTCGCAGGCCAATTGCATCGCCTGAGTTATTGCTCCCATTCCGCCGATGACGTGGCCCTGCCAGGCTTGTTGCTCAGCATCGCCTCCACTCAGTAAATGAAATAACAGGCCCATCGCTGTGCCGGGCTGGTAGGGGCCACCGTGCTTGCCATAGAGACTGTTCGAGAGGACAAGGCGTTTTAGCTTGTCGGATTCGAATCGCGTATCGAGAAACTCGCCCAGCGAGCCCGTCAGAAATCGAAGCAGGCCGCTGACTTCGGTGCCCTTGATACCGCCGAATCGCTTATACAGACGCCATGCTTGCGACGCTTTGCGAAATCCCTTGGCGTGCAGGTCGGGTGGCGCCTCCAGAAAGAAAGGCTGCAAATAGGCCGCGAGTCGTTTGAGTTCCTCTTCCGTCTCGAAAAAGGTCTCAACATCGTTCGGCGCGATGCGTGATAATTCCGCGCGCATTTTGTCTTCGTCGGACCACCAGCCGACGACATCGCTGTCGTCAAAGGCGGCCTGCACACCCGGATCACAAGCGACCATCTTCAGCCCGTAGGAGCCAAGCTTCAGGTCCTTGATAATGGCCGGGCGCAGCATGCTGGCGATATACGATGCCGTGGAAACCCGACAGCCGGGGGCAAGCTCGGGATCAACTTCCTCGGTTACCGCACAACCACCAACGATGTCACGGCGTTCGAGCATCAAGACTTTACGTCCAGCCTTAGCGAGATAGGCGGCCGTTGTCAGGCCGTTGTGGCCAGCGCCTATAATGATCACATCGTATTGCATGTTGACTGCTGTCGCGGTTGAATACGCCCAGCATATATCAACCTGATCGCAGGGCAATAAGGTTAATCTGAATGACGACAAAGCTTCCCAAATTCATCGCTACCTCGGTCGTACGCGGCTCGCAACAGGGCGAAAGTCATGGCGGTGTCTATACCGTCGATTTTGAGACGCAGGAATGTATCCAGCACGTTGACTGGAATACGGGCGAGATCGATTTCGAAGGTCGTGGCGCGGATCGTGGCTTACGTGGTATCGAACTCAATGGTGATGACATCTATATTGCGGCGAGCGACGAGCTATTTTGTTACGACCGCAATTTCAGGATTCAGCGTTCGTTTCGGAATAACTACCTGAAGCACTGTCACGAAATCAGCCTGATGGATAACACGCTGTTTCTCACGTCGACGGGCTTCGACTGTCTGCTCGCGTTCGATGTGAATACTAATGACTATATCTGGGGCATTCAGATTCAACGTGTCGAAGGCAAGTGGGTGGGTATTCGATTTGATCCGAGAACACGAACTGGCCCTCATCCCGTGAACAGTTTTCACATCAACATGGTGTATGTGAATGAAAACGGGATTTACCTGAGTGGGCTCAAGACCGGCGCTCTTCTACACATGGATAGCCAGTTTGAGATAACCGAAGTCTGCAATCTGCCCCAAGGCGTGCACAATGCTCAGCCGTACGGCGATGCAGTGATCCTGAATGACACCGCCAGCGATCATGTGCGTTACGTCGGTCGCGATGGCGCTCACAAGGCATTCAAGATTATTAGCTATGCGGAAGAGGACGTCGAGTTCGCCGGCATTGACGATTCGAAAATCGCTCGGCAGGGTTTTGGTCGAGGCCTTTGTGCAGTAGGGGACCGCTTTCTCGCGGGCGGCTCATCGCCATCGACGATTACCTTGTATGACCTGGAGACAGAACAAAGCGTGGCTTCAGTCAATTTAACGATGGACGTTCGCAACGCCATTCACGGACTCAAAGTCTGGGTATAAAAAAACGCACCCCGAAGGGTGCGTTTCTCGTATCACTTTCAGCTCGAATTATTCCCAGCTCTTGTAGAAGCGAACTCCTATCTCGCGCGGACGAATAACCGACGTTCTTTGTCGACCGAAGAAGCTCTCGAAGTCCGTAATGTCATGGTAAAGCTGACCACGTTCATCGGTGAGATTATTGACGAAGATATTCGCCTCCCAGTCCGATCCGACCAAACCGAATTTCAGGCTGCTGGTATCGTAGCTTTCCATCTTTATCTGCGGTGTTGGGCCGCCGACGAAAGCCTGTACCTGGTTCAACGAACTACCGACATGGGTGAACGAGGCTTGAATAAACATCTCCTCACTACCGAGCAAAGACGCGCCCCAGTTGTACTGCGCATAGACGGAGCCTTTGAACTCCGGCGCGAATGGCAGTTTCGATCCTGGTCCGATGTCGTCCAGACCCGGGACCTCGTCCTTGATCTCCGATGACAGCCAAGTGGCATTTGCTCTGATTGACAGTCCGTCCGAGGGGGCCGCTTCAACTTGTAACTCAACGCCATCCGAACTTGCATTACCCACATTCGTCACGCCTTTCTGCCACGGCTGGCCACAAGGTGGCGTTGGGTCATCTGCACACGGCACGCTCGATGGGTCGACGACTTCCAGCTGATAGTCTTCCCAATCCTGGAAGAAGGCGACGGCGTTTACCTGCAAGCGTCCGTCCGCCCATTGGCTCTTCAGGCCGATTTCGTAATTGAGCAGGAAGTCAGCTTCGTAGCCAGACGGCAGCTTCGGAGCGCCGCGGTTGCGGTTTACGCCGCCGGGTCGGAAGCCTTCGGAGTACAAGGCGTACAGCATCTTGTCTTCTGAGAATTTCCACTGCGCCGAGACCTTGATCGCGACGTCGTCATCGCTGGAATTGATGCGGTTGAATCCGTCGTCCGCAGGATTGTCACTGTCGGCAGCATTACACGGTCCTTGTGAAACCAGGCAGCCGTGATCATCGGACGCACTGCCATCCAGATTTTGTGCTGATGGTGTAATGCGGCCTCCTGGAAGTTGCACGCTATAGACCTTCTCGGAATCAACTTCAAACCAGCGAGCGCCCGCCGTGACGCTAAACGCGTCCGTGAAATGGAAGGTGCCTTCACCAAAGACAGCTAGTGTTTCCCAGTTCGTCTTGTCACCAGAGAACCACCATACATCGCTGACCGGCGGAGAGACATTGTACAAGGTATCCCAATATTCCCAGGCCTGTGAATCGCGGTAGCCCTCAACTTCGGTCGTGAAGTCCCACTCTTCATCACGATCTTCCCAGAAAACGCCGGCAACCCAATCCAGTTTTTCATTACTGAACGAGACGCGAAATTCCTGGCTTATCGAGGTGTTCTTCTGGTCGTTGGTCAGGAAACCGATCGGGTCGTTGTACCAGTAGTATTGGCCTGCGGGCTGGAAGCAGTAGATATTGTATGCGGCGAGACCCGTTGTACCACCGTAGCAGAAGCTACCGAAGTAGGCGGCGTAGGCCGTCGTATCCTGGACGTAAACGGTGTCGCGCGTGAAGTATGCCGAAGCCGATGTGAACTGCAGCTCTCCGATCTTACCGTCGATCGATAACGAGAATGCCGTCCAGTCGTCTGTGCGTCGGTCTGGCGAGAACGCGATGAGTTCCAGGTCACCGACCGTTGGGTCGTAGGTGTTCTCAGCGTCAGCCGTCACCGACTGATGCGAGATCATACCCGACGCACTCCATTCATCATTGATGAACCACTTCGCGCCGACGCGGGCGCCGTCGATGGTTGTCTCGTTCCAGTCTTCCTCGACCGCTGATGTGTTGAATTGCGGCCCCGTAACCGGCGCCTTGCCCAACGCCTCATAGTTCGCCGTCGTGCCAAGAACGTTATCGATGAAGCCGCCTTCACTGGCACTGAATCCAACCAGACGAAGGGCGAACACATCTTCAATGAGCGGCATGTTGACCATACCCGCGATGTCGTAACTTGGATCGCCTTCTTCCATCGACTTCAGTGTGATGTCGGCGAAAGACTCGAACCTCGTCGGATCCGGCTTATTGGTCACAATCCTTAAGGTACCGGACTGTGAGCTGGAGCCGAACAGCGTGCCTTGTGGGCCACTCAACGCTTCAACACGCTCGATGTCGATCAGACGTACGTCGACTTGCGCGCTTTGCGTCAATGGCTGCTCGTCGAGATAGACTGCGGCGGAGGCTGACGCGATGAACGTATCCGGCGCATCAGCGATGCCGCGGAAGAAGACCTTGCCTGCGCCCGACTGATTACCGAAGTAGGACATGCTCGGTGTGAACTTGACGTAGTCCTCCATGCTGAACAGGTTCTGGTTGCGGATAGCTTCCGTACCAAAAGCCTGAATGCTGCCGGCAAGATCCTGAATATTCATCTCGCCGCGTTTCGACGCGGTCACCGTGATTTCGTCAATACCCCCCGTGTCCTGCGCGTAAGCAGGCGCAAATCCGCCGACCGCGGTTGCGACAGCGGCTGCGATGGTGGTGTTGTAGGAAATGCCGTTCGTGGAGATACGAGTGTTGTTCTTTTTTTCTTCGGACATTGTGCGCCCCCCGGTGCACCTAAAGACTCTGTCGATACTAGGATAAGGAGCTATAACAAGCAACTAGGTCGTTGATCTTCCGGCAGTTTCATAATCAATGGTTCTAACACTTCGATGAGGGGCTGCAGTTCTTTCTCAAAGCGCCGCCAGGAATTCAGAGACTTGGAATAGATTGGCTGGCGAACCTGCTCGGAGCTCGCCGTGTTGACAGCGCGGTCCGTTTCGTAAAATCGAAGGCAACCGTCGTCCCAGGGAAGTTCGCAAAAATCGATCAGGCGCCGTGTCTGGGCTTCCTGGTCCATGACCATTTCTTCGTACCGGATATCCAAAATTTTGCCGGGCAGCAAGTCGTGCCAATGATCCATTAGGCGTTGATATTCAAGGTAATATTCACCAATCTCGACGAGATCGTAAGTAAAAGCCTGGCCCTTGAAGAACAGTTGCTTGAAGCTGCCCATACAACTATCCAGCGGGTGACGTCGTGCGTTAATGATCTTCGCATTGGGCAAGATCAATTGGATAAGACCAACGCTTGGGAAGTTATTCGGCATCTTGTCCGTGAAGAATGGCAGGCCAGTCCTGTGCCGCAAGGTGGAATCCAGGTATTGGCGCCCTAGTTGATGCAATTCCTCGGCAGAAAAGTAGCTCAGCGCCTCCGGGTAGGTTTCACCATGTGGACGCTGTTTGTTTATTTCCATAATAGTGCGCGGCAGGTCTGGCAACTCGTGTGTGCCTTCAACCTGTTCGTGGCTTGCGAGGATTTGTTCGATTAATGTTGAACCGGAGCGCGGCAGCCCGACGATAAAAATCGGCGCGGGATCCGGGTCGCCGGACTTCTCGTGTTTTTTCAACAATTCAGGAGATATCGTCTCGATAATTCGATCATGTATCACCTCGGTGCTGACAGGATCGTAGCGCTCAGTTTCGCGACGAATGCGGTTGCCGGTTTCATAGTATGAAAAGCCGCGTTCGAAATCGTCCCGGTCCTCATACCCTTTTCCCAGTGCGAAATTGAAATTGACGCGTGTTTCATCCGGTAAATTCTCGTCGTCGACGAATTTCATCATGTTTTCGATGTCTTCGTCCGTAAAACGGAAGGTCTTCAGATTGGCAAGACTCCAGTAGGTTTCTCCCGCGGACGGGTACAGACGAATGCACTCCCGATAGGCCGCAATCGCATCGTCCTGTCGGCCAATCGTCTTCAGCGCATGTCCCATGCCAGAAAGGCTTCCGCCTTGCTGCGGATCGAGCGCGAGCGCTGCTTCGAACGCTTCGACGGCGAGCTCGTAATGGCCGGCTTTGCTGAGGAGATTGCCCAGCAGCATTCGTGGGTACGGTAATCTCGGTTCCAGTTTTATGGCTTCTGCCAGCGTTTCTTCGCCTTCGTTCAGGTCGTCTTTCTCGATATAGGCGCGCGCCAGATCGAGTCGGGCGCCGAAGAACTCGGGTCTGAGTTTGATCGCGTTTCGCAGGAGCCTTGTCGCCAGGCGGTGTTGTCCGAGCTCCAACGCGGTGACGCCCAATAATCGCGTCGCATTTACGTTGGTCGGGTCGCGCCGCAATATGTCGCGATAGATGACTTCGGCCTTGTTGAATTTCTTCTCACGCTGCAACTTCATTGCGTCCAGCAATTCGCGTCTTTCAGGATCGAATTCGAAGGACTGCTCGAGCGCTTCTTGTGCTTCGTCCTCGTGACCGGCTTTTGACAGGGCAATGCTGAGATCGAAATGGGCGACACCGTTTTCGGGCGTGAGCTCAACAACGCGCCGGAATGCCGCTACGGCCTCGTCGCCCTTGCCTTGCCCAAGCAATGCGTTGCCCAGTTCCCGGTTAGCTTTGGGAATATCGGGGAAATTCTTCAGTACTTTTCGAAGATTGGACTCGGCCTTCTCGAATTGACCTTGCCGAACCTGAGCCGTCGCCAGCAGCACGCGCATTTTTCCGTCCGCCGGATTTTTCTCCAGCGCGGTATTGCACATTTCAGCGGTACGATCGGCGTCCCCGCCCTTGAGTGTCGCCAGCGCGTTATCAAATGATGATTGCATGGCCGCAGATTCCCGCAGGCAAGTCGATGTGTCAAGCGCAAACCCGGAGCAGGGCAGGGGCTATTTTGGCCGCACGCTCGCGAAACAGTTCAGGGTCAGGCGGCCGTTTTCAAGATCACTCGTCAGCAGCTCCGGTGACGCAATCTGGGCGCTGTGCGGGACGTTGCCTGAATAAAATACGAGCCGATTGAATTTGGCCGGAATAACATGCATCCGCTCGGCAATCTCGTTGGACTCTGTAATGTAGTGCGCGGGCTTTTGATAGGTCTCGAAACGCTCTTTGAGAAAGGCCAGCGCCTCGCCTGGATTCTTAGCCTCCAGCGCGGTTGCATCAACAATCGCCTCTTTCTCTTTCCAACGGTAGAAGCCTGTTCCACCGAGTGCTTCATTATCGAAGAGGTACAGGACAAACGCGTAATTGCGGCGGTTCCTGCTGGGAGGCGGATCGCTGTGGCAGAGTCGTTGCAGGTTCGAAAGCTCATCGGGCTGCACGGTGGTCATAGACAACATTGATTCGAACTGAGCATCGCCGCGGTAAAACGAAAATGCTTTGCCAAGAGCGGAGCGAATGAAACGGTAGATGTCCTGCATGGGTTCAGCGTCGACATCGAGTACAACGCCGGGATAGCTTTTCGGGGGCATGTAAAAGTCGCTGCCGCGATCTACCGCATAGCGGCGAAGCTCGTCCGGCTCGAGCAGGAAATTATCAATGACGGCCACGGGTTCGCCCGACGACAAATGCTGCAACTCGGCGCGTGCGTCGCGGTTGATTCGAATAAGGCCGGGGCTATTCACTGCGTACGCCGGAGGCCTTAATTGCATCGAGAATCGACTGAGGCTCCCCTGAGGTCATCAGATTTGCTCCCGCGACGCCGGGGATTTTCCGCAATTCAGCCAGAACCTCGGCGGCGATGTTGATGCCTTCCTGCTGCGGGTCTTCGGCTTGCTCGAGACGGTCATAGATCTCACGGGGTATAGCCGCGTCGGGCCGATACTTCTTCAGTTCTCGGGCAGCCTCTGCCGATGGGAATATGGCGACGCCCGCTAAAACCTGAAATCGCCAGGTCAGTTTCGCGGCGACCAGTCTGGCCATATAATCGCGTATCGCGTCGACGTTCATGCATATCTGCAACTGAATGAACTGAGCGCCAGCATCGGCCTTGGCCATCAGTTTCTCAGGTTCCCATTTTTCGACCGGTCTGAAGGCCGTGGCGACCGCGCCGATGTGTAACTCGGGTGCGTCGGGAAGCTTGCCGCCCGCCAGCGCTTCGTCATCACGAATTGCCGCCGCTGTGCGAATAAAGTCGATTGCACTCAAATCGTAGACATTGCTGGTGCGCGGCATATGGTCTGCTGGCAAATTGCTGCCACGCATGAGGAGAACGTTGGAAACGCCGAGAGCCTGAGCACCGAGCAAATCACTTTGAATCGCGATGCGATTTCTGTCGCGGCAATTCATATGAATGACGGGGTCAATTCCCTCTTTAATAAGAAGAGCAGCGGCGGCGATACTTGAGATGTGTGGTCGGGCGAATGCGCTGTCAGGAATTTGTATTGCGTCGACCGATTTCGCCAGCAAGCGAGCTTCATCGAGCAAGTCGTGCGCATTCTGTCCACGGGCCATGGACAGCTTCGCTGTTAGTGCGAAGCCCTCAGACTTCAGTACGTCTCTGAGCGTAATCACTTTTTCTTCGGATTCGGATCTACAGCCAGTGGTCCCGGCGGTACGTAATCGAATATGAATGTGATGCGATCCTCGGTGCCCTTGTTCATCACGCTGTGCTGTTTTTGGTTGTTGAGTTCGTAAACATCGCCAACTTTGAACTGATAGGGCCGACCGTCAATCATGAAGCGAACTCGAGGATTCGTCGTAATCGGTATGTGGATTCTGTGACCGCAATGAAATGACGGATGCTTGTCGTGATGCGGGTCGATGCGACCACCGGCGAGCAGCTTCGCCGCCATCGCACGAATAATCGTACCGCCTTTGGGATAGTGTCTATCGATAATCTGATGCATCAGGGGAACCGCAACATCGGACAATCGATCCCAACCCGGTTCTTTCTGCACTTCACTGTTTGGCCAGTTAGATCCGTCTGTAAACACAAGAACTATGGATTCGGTCTGGCGGTGAACCTCGTACTGGTCCTGACGGTACTGATCCTCGTTCCAGGCAATTTCGTCCTGAGAAAGAATTGCTTCACGAAGCGCTGTTGAATCAAACTCGCCGAGCTCGCGTAGTGGAATACCTATGTCCATGACAGTAGTTCTTTTTGGTCCAAACTGATCGTCGCAGACTGTACCATAGCGGGATGACTGAACAAGCTCCTCAGAACATCGTAGCGAGTACCTGGACGGGGCCGATTTCCCTGTCAGGTGAACTGCCCGAAAAGGCCGACGTAGTCATCATCGGTGGCGGCATCGTGGGTGTCTCCACCGCCTGGTTCCTCGCGAAGCAGGGTGTGAACGTCGTGTTGTGTGAGAAAGGCCATATCGCCTGCGAGCAATCCGGTCGAAATTGGGGCTGGGTGCGCGTTCAAGGTCGCGACACACGCGAGATCCCGATGATGCTCGAGAGCTTGCGAATCTGGGAAGGCCTGAAGGGAGAGATCGGCGAAGACGTTGGTTTCACTCGAGGCGGATGTTTGTTCACCGCGAATTCGGCCAAGGAGCTGCAGTCTTTCGAGAGCTGGGTTGAGATCGCGAAAGACTACGAAATTGATACGCGTCTTATTGATGCCCCCGAGCTAAAAAAACACGTGCATGGCTCGGCGATCGAATGGACAGGCGCGATGCTAACCGAAAGTGACGGTCGCGCCGAGCCACACAAGGCCGCGCCCGCGATTGCACGTGCGGCCGAGCGAAGCGGGGCGACGGTGCTGAGCGGCTGTGCGGTTCGTGGCATTGAAACATCGGGCGGCGCTGTATCTGCTGTCGTAACAGAACACGGCACGATCCAGACATCGGTCGTCTTGTGTGCTGCTGGCGCATGGACCTCGATGTTCTGTGGTTCGATGGGCATTGATGTTCCTCAGTTACGCGTTCGCGGTACTGTCGCCAGGACGGCAAGCGCTGAAAACGTGTTGAATGGCAACGTCTTCGACGATCGACTGGGAATTCGTCGACGAGAAGACGGTGGCTATACAGTCGCACACGGCTCTGTTCTCGAGCACCCCGTTACACCGTCGTCGTTTCGGTACTTCCGCAAGTTTCTTCCCGCGCTCATGCAGGAGTTCAAAATCGTGCAGCTTTCATTCGGCCGCGATTTCATCGACGAATGGACGACGCCAAAAGAATGGGCTCTGGATATGCCGTCGCCATTTGAAAAAACTCGAGTGCTGAATCCATCGCCCACACCGTCGGTGCTCAAGGGCATTCGTCGTAATCTGGATGCTATGTTTCCTCAACTCGCGCAAACTCCCATCGTCGAAAGTTGGGCAGGCACGATCGAATCGTCGCCCGACGTCGTGCCGATCATCGACTCTATTAGTAGTATGCAGGGGTTTCACGTTGCAACAGGATTCAGCGGACATGGTTTTGGTCTCGGGCCAGGCGCCGGCAAAGCGATCGCCGGCATGCTAACGGGCGCCTCTACAGGCATCGACTTATCTGCGCTTCGCCTAAGTCGTTTTTTTGACGGGACGCCAATCAAACCGCAGTCGACCATATGAGTGAAATGAGCGGTTATCCGGATAGTTACTACGCGGCGACCGCCGTTGGCGTGCGCGATTATCCCGTTCTGGACGGTGACCGTCAGGCGGATGTTTGCGTCATCGGTGGGGGTTTCACCGGACTGTCGGCCGCGCTGAATCTTGCCGAACGCGGTCTTGACGTCGTACTGCTGGAAGCTGAGCGAATCGGTTTTGGAGCATCGGGTCGTTGTGGTGGTCTCATTGGTAGCGGCCAGCGAAGAGAGGTGCTTGAGACTGAGGAGATGTTCGGTCTCGAGCGGTCCAAAGAACTTTGG
>CAZMRZ010000064.1:0-15451 GCA_964568835.1 uncultured Woeseiaceae bacterium
CCGAAGTTCGCAAGCGGGTTGGTCATGGTCTGGGGCTGTCTCTGGCGCTCGATATTGTCCAGTTACACAACGGCACGCTAAACGTCACCAGCAAACCGAACGAAGGCTCGGAGTTCGTGATCGAAATCTGGAAAGAAGCTGGACTTCTGAAGCAGGCCATTTAGGTCATGAATAAAATACTACTAGTCGATGACGAACCGATGGTGCTTCGTGTGATGCGCAGCGCGTTAGAGAGAGCGGGCTTTGAGGTCGACATCGCCGTGGACGGCGAAGCGGCATGGAAAAAAATAGAGGAAAGCCACCCGGATGTGTTGGTCACAGATATTGAAATGCCGCGTTTGTCGGGTCACGAGCTATGTCAGCGCATACAGGAAAAGCTACCCAGTCGAAAATTCCCGATATTCGTTTCAACGTCATTAACGGCGCTCGAACATCGTGAATGGTCAAGAGGTATTTCGGGTCTCGTATTTCTCGAAAAACCAATCAGCATTCGAAAGTTGCGCACCGAAATCTCGAAACACTTCGACTTGGATGAAACTATGGCCATAGGCCATCTCCGATGAGGGCGCCTATTTCTGAAGAGAGTCTCGATCGTTACGCACGAGTCATACGGGCGCTGCTTCCGAACGCGAACGGGGTCGCACTATGCGATACCGACGGCGAGGCAATCCGGGTTCTTGACTTCGATGGTGACTCCGAGTCGTTACCGGCAATTGAACGACTAACCGGCCGACAACCCGACTGGGCTTCAAAACAGCAAATGAAGTTGCAAGCCGCACCTGGGGAGGAGCGATCTCTGCTGACAGCGGGTCTGTGCGACGTACATGGCAAGGTAATCGCCGCGTTTGCTGTTCTGGTTAGCGGACGAACACAGCACGAATCGCTTGCCCCATTACTCGAGCCTGTAGCCGAGTGCATCCAGCATGAGATGCTGCAGGATCTGGAACTTGAGTCTATAGCCGACGAGTTGACGGAGCGTTATGAAGAACTCAACCTCGTCTATCATACGGAAGATCAGGTTAACTACTTCAGGCAGGGGCGCGAAGCTCTGGAGAGCTTGACGAAAAATTGTCTTGATTATCTGGACGTCGGCTTATCGGTCATGATTCTCAAAGATAAAGCCATCACGATTTCCTGTAGCAGCAAGCGAAAGCGGATACCGAATGCGTCGTTTGTTACGTCACATTTGGCGAGTTCGCTTTATGAGTGGGTGTCCGAAAATAACGATGCCGCCGTAATTAACGAAATGTCCGATCCGATGGCAGTGAATTTAATGCCGGGCGTTCCATGCAGAGTCCTGTGCTGCCCAATTCACGACAGTGGAGGCGGCGTTGTCGGAATACTGGCAACCGTCAATGACTATGCGACAGCCAGGTTCTCTAATAGCGACAAGAATCTCCTTCAGGTCATGGCGCGAAAGGCGTCAAAGATCGTTGTCGCAAACTACGATGCGCTTACCGGCCTGGTGAACAGGAACGGTTACGAATACTTCCTCGAAAATGCATTGGCAAATACACAGTCCGGGGAGGTGGACACCAGTCTGCTGCATATCAACATCGATCAACTTCATATCATCAATGACACCGTTAGTCATGGGGCTGGCGATGCAGTCATACGAACTGTTGCTGCTACGCTTGAATCTCAAATACGGGACGGAGATACGCTTAGCCGCCTCGGCGGCGATGAGTTCGGAGTGATATTGCAGAATTGTTCGCTTGCCAATGCAGCCGACTTTGCTGATCGAATTTGCCGCAGGATTGCAGGCATCGACATTGATTTCGAAAGCGAGAGCTATTCGGCGACTGTTAGCATCGGCGTCGCCATGATCACTCCGACAAGCGAAAGCGTCTCGCATGTAGTTGGTACTGCCGAACTGGCGTGCTCGGTCGCGAAAGATCAGGGCCAGAATCGCATAGAGATCTATCGACAAGATGATGCCGACATGATTCGTCGCGAAGAGCAAATGCATCTGGTTGCGGATATTCAGAGAGCCCTGACCGAAGACCGTTTTGAGCTCTACGGTCAGCCAATTCAGTCGCTGGCTCCCGACAACCAGTCTCATCACACCGAAATATTGCTGAGGCTGTTAGACGAGAACGGCGAAATAAGCGCGCCGGGTAACTTTATTCCTGCAGCCGAACGTTATCATCTGATGCCGGCAATCGATCGATGGGTTGTCAGCAAAACGCTGGCGATGTTATCCGAACTTGACGAAGCTCAACTACGTGCCGGCATGTTCGCGATCAACCTGTCGGGGCAGTCATTTTGCGAAAAGGATTTTCTCCCCTTTGTGCATAAAGAGCTCGCGGAGTCGAATGTACCCGCGGAATGTATTTGTTTTGAGATAACCGAAACCGCAGCGGTATCGAACCTGACCGAGGCGGTTCGGTTCATGGATAGTTTGAGACGAATTGGCTGCTCATTTTCGCTCGATGATTTCGGTTCCGGGTTAAGCTCATTCGGCTACCTCAAGAGCCTGCCAGTTGACTACCTGAAGATCGACGGAGCAATCGTTAAGGACATTGTCGATGACGAAACTTCCGCTGCGATGGTTACCGCGATAAACCAGGTCGGGCATACGATGAAGCTGCTTACGATAGCGGAGTTCGTCGAAAACGATGCGATCAAGTCGCGCCTAAAGGAAATCGGCGTAGATTACGTGCAGGGTTATGGTATCGGTCGGCCGGCGCCTTTTGCTGGTCGACTTCGCGAGCTAATGCATTCGTCGGTTGAGGTTGCGTCGTGAGCGTAGCGGCTGAATCAGCTGCACCCAAAATTATCCGAACGCAGGGCGCCGCGGTAACAACGCTGCGGCCCACGGGTTCGCTCATCGAGGACGACTTTCTCGCTGAGCTGAACGCGTCTGTCGAGCACGCGGTTGAATCTGGCGAATATCAGATTGTCATTGACCTGGTTAGCGTGCCAACGCTCAATAGCGCTGCCCTTGAGGCAATACTCAGTTATCAAGACCAGCTTATTCGCGTGGGCGGATGGGTCAAAGTTTCACACGTCGGCCCGACAGCACGGGAAATTCTCCGTGTTACCGATACGGACCAATACATCAGCATTGTCGGTGAAGAGGCGGCAAACGACGGGCGAATTGAAGAAAAAGCACCTTCGGCAAAACGGAAACGACTCGGTGAGTTGTTCGTGGAAGCAGGCTTGTTATCGGCGGAGCAATTAGAAGAAGCGCTTGTGCTGCAAAAGAAAACCGGAAAGCGACTCGGTAGCACCGTCATCGCGAAAGGCTGGGCGAGCGACAAGGATGTTCTGCAACTACTGAGCGCCCAACTGAATATTCATTTTGTTCAGCTGCGATCTCGCATCTATGACCCGGCGGTTGTGAAGCTTCTCGACAGACAAATCGCGCAACGGTTAAAAGTATTGCCGATGTTCAAAATCCGTGGCGTGCTGTTTTTGGCAACAGCCAACCCACAGTCACTACCAACCCTCGATGAAGTCGAGGAACGGATTGGCTGCAGTGTGCGGCCGATTTTGGCCGGTCGCGAAGACATATTGCGAGCCATAAATGACCAGGGACAAGATGCGGGGCATGTCGCTGATTTACTCGGCATGGTCGACGAGGATTTTGAGGTCGTCGAGAGCAACCAGTCCGATGACTATGCCGCAATCGACGAAATGGCCGCTGGCAGCCCGGTCATTAGTCTTGTCAATGCGATGATTCAGCGCGCCGTTAGTGACGGCGCGAGCGACATTCACATCGAAGCCTTCAGAACACACTCCAGAATTCGCTATCGCATCGATGGCGTCTTGTACGAATTTCAAGCACCCAAGATTGAACTGCACGCGCCGATGGTCTCTCGCCTCAAAGTTATGGCTAATCTCGATATCGCAGAGCGGCGCATGCCACAGGACGGCCGCATTCAGGTATTTACGCAGGGCCGATCCGTGGACCTTAGATTCAGTTCTTTGCCCGGATTACACGGTGAAAAAGTCGTGTTGCGTGTGCTCGACAAGGAGAAGTCCGTTTTCGACCTGGTCGGTCTTGGCATGTCAGAGTCGAATCTGGAAACGTTCAGAGAATTGCTGCAATCGAACAACGGCCTGATCCTCGTAACCGGCCCGACCGGAAGCGGTAAGACAACCAGCTTGTATAGCGCGCTTAATTACTTGAACAGCATCGAAAAGAATATTGTCACGATCGAAGATCCCGTTGAATATCAAATGGATATCATCAATCAGAATGAGGTGCGAGATGGTATCGGCCTGGGGTTTGCGAAGCTTCTGAAACATGTATTACGTCAGGACCCCGACATCATCATGGTGGGTGAAATCCGCGAGCGTGAAACGGCCGAAATTGCCGTTCAGGCTGCATTGACGGGCCATCTCGTGCTGTCCACATTGCATACCAACGATAGCGTTGGCGCGGTTACCCGAATGCTGGATATGGGCGTTGAGCCCTATCTGTTGTCGTCCGCACTCATCGGTGTGGTGGCCCAGCGTTTGATCAGGACAATTTGTCCGTCTTGCCGCACGGAATCGATCGCGCCCCCGAAAATTGTTGAGCGGTATGGCTGGCAGGACCGGGGCAAGATTCGGCTTTCCCACGGCAGGGGCTGTCACCAGTGCTACGACTCCGGTTACAAAGGCCGCATGGGCATCCACGAGACGCTGAACACAAACGACGAACTGCAAAACCTGATCATGTCCAACCCCGGACGCGACGAGCTGACAGAGTTCATGGAGAAACACGGAGTCGTGAGTCTGTTCCACGACGGTTTGGAACGGGTACTTCAGGGTAAAACCACAATCGAAGAAGTATCCGGGTCGATCGTATTTTAGGAAACGGCAATGGCGATAGAACTGCATGACATTATTGAGAAACAGGAGGCGACGCCTGCCGCCAAGGCGGCACCGATTCGTTTCTCGCTTTTTCGCGCCAAAGTCTCGGCAAGTGACCGCAGGTTCTTTACCGAACAACTGTCCTTGATGCTGGAGACCGGCGCCAATTTACACCAGGCGTTGGTGTTGCTGCAGCAACAAAAGCAACTGCCAGCAATGGCGTCCGTCATCGACAAATTGGTGGACGGTGTTGCCGGAGGAAGGTCATTCTCGGGCGCGTTGGCTGACCATCCGGAGGTATTCTCGACGACCTACGTAAACCTCGTTGCAGCGAGTGAAGCTGGCGGCTTCATACATGAAGTGTTGTCAGAACTTCTGCGAATGGATGAGCAAGCCGAAGAGCTCAATAATACCGTGCGTTCTGCACTCTCCTACCCCGCTTTTCTGAGTCTGTTTTCCCTGGGCGTCATCGTCTTCGTCCTGGTGGTTGTGTTTCCGAAATTCAGCGTCATGTTCGCCAAAATACACGACCAACTGCCGATGACGACCATTATCCTGATGCACGCGAGCGATTTCTTGCGCGACTACTGGATACAGACGATAGCCGCGATTACCGCCGCTACGCTGTTGACGCTGCAGTGGGCTCGCAAGCCGGCAGGACGTGACACTATTGATCGGCTAAAACTGACGTTGCCGGGTATCAAAAACATTTTCATGCAGGTCTACCTCACACAGTCGCTGCGAGTGATGAGCTTATCTCTCGCGAATGGAGTCAACATCACTGACACCCTGATCGCAACTCGCGATGTCGTCAGAAACAGAATTTTTCAGCAATTCTTTGCCACGGTTGAAGAGCAGGTAGCCCAGGGCAACGGCATTGCTATCGGCTTCAAACAGAGCGACCTGATTCCATTGCTTGCCCAGCAAATGATCGCCACTGGCGAGGAAACCGGCAGCCTGGCAAAAGTGATGTCACGACTCGCGGATTACTATGAGCGCGAGCTGACAAAACGGCTCAAATCGATGTCCAAGATGGCCGAACCGATCATGCTGATGGTCATGGGAGTCATTGTCGGTATCATCGTGAGCTCCCTGATATTGCCCATCTTCAAGCTGTCACGGGCGGTCACCTAGCCCGCAGGCCATCTGGCCCCGTGAAAAATGTGTCCCATGTCACATTTACTCCAGTCCCGGCGCAAGTATTTGACTTAACATCAAAATATGTGAACTGTCGGCGCGTTTTTGTTGGGTCTAAATAGGAGAATTCACTTAGTTTGAGGATATTGGCTATTGCCGAAATTCTCGTGGGTATTTATGTATTTCGAAGACGTTTTTTTGGAGACACTCATGCATCGCGTAACACACACAAAGCAGCAGTCAGGCTTCACGTTGGTTGAACTTCTGATCGTCGCAATAATTCTTGCCATTCTGGCGGCAATTATCATCCCGCAGTTCGCATCAACAACGGTCGATGCTCAGGAGTCTGCTCTTAAGGCCAATTTGTCAGGCTTGCGTTCGGCAGCCAATCTGTATCGCCAGCAACATGGCGAATATCCGGGCGTGGCTACCGCTATTCCTGCCGGTGGGCTAACCTGCGGCGGCACCGCAGGGGCTGGTGCTGGCGGAGATCAGGCAACATTGCAGAGCCAGCTCACCCTCTATTCGAACCGGAACGGCATGAGCTGCAGCGCCGCGGGCGCCGACTTCCCGCTCGGGCCGTACGTTCAGGACGCTGTTCTGCCGACCAACCCGATTACTGATAATGGCACTGTCGTCATTGTTACGGCCGGTGACTTGAACATGACGGCGGGCACGGGCCTTGGCTGGCAGTACGACTCCGTTACCGGCAAGATTATCGCCAACGATGATGGCCTTGATTCAGCGGGCGTTGCCTACTCGACCTACTAGGCGAGTAGGGGCAACGGTGTCGACAGTAGGGTCGCCCATTGTGCCGATGAACGAGCCACTTAAGAGTACCCGTGTTTTCGAGCTGCCTGTCGAGTCGCGCTCGTTTTGGGCGAGGTTGTGGCGCAAGAGCGGCAAGTTGCTGTCAAACGTCTGGACGACGACCGACTTCGACGAAGCGGCGATGACAGGTTTCGCCGAGCGGCTCATGCAGGCTGAATTCCGGAAGGGCATCATCGTGATGGCGCTTGTATCACTTTTGATACAGGTCTCTGCGATCGCCCTTTATCAGAAACTGGGTCTACACGGCAGCTTTTTGTATACCTACGCCTTGCTGGCGCTGCTGTCGTTGCACGTCATCGGCTCAACAAAATTTGTCACGGATCTGTCAGCCCTCAATCTGCTCGGTATTGTTCTCCTGGTTTTTACCGGTGTCGCAATCATGACGATCGCACATCGAAGTGGCTCATTTGACGCCAGTCTCATGTCGAGCATTGTACTGCTGTTCATGGTGATGCCCATCGTGCCCTGGGGACTTCGCGAAGCATCCATAGTCGTTGCCCTGACATACGTCATGTTTACGTTTTCGTTGCTCAGTGTGGAAAACCGCTTCGAACCCGAAACGCTGTGGACAGTGCAGTTCCTTATCGTCGCGTCGGCGACGACAGCTATGCTCACAATTGTTCGAAATACGATCGTCCGCAGAAACGGTATTCGCACAAGATTCAAGCTCGAAGATGCGTATAGCGAACTACAGCTTGTTTCTATGCGTGACCCCCTGACCGGCTTGTGGAACCGGCGTTACATTGAACAAAATTTTGACGACTTCGCGCAGCGTTGCTACGACGCGAGAGAGTGTGTGGAGTTCGCATTGCTGGATATCGACGATTTCAAGCACTTTAACGATACGTACGGACACCATCATGGCGACTTGATTCTGCAGCGCCTTGCGAAAGAGTTCACCGAGACGCTGCCCGGAGACGCTCACGTAATCCGGCTTGGCGGAGACGAATTTGCGATCATCTACTCAGGTAGAGGATTCGCCAAGATGGTCGGCCGCTGTCTCGATCATCTCGCTACCGACCCAATACTGCTGGACAAAAGCGATGGTAGGCCAGTGACAGTCACTGTTGGTTTTGCGGCTGGAAAAACCGATCAGGTTGCGGATTTGGAGGCCTTGTACAAAGCCGCGGATAAAGCCCTTTACCAGGCAAAAGACGAGCGGGTCGAAGCACCGCCCGATGGCGATTCGCAAGTCCCGGAGTTTGCCACGGCAGATTCGGTTGCAGCGAAGCTATGAGTGCGCTAAGCCAATGGATTGACCGCCGACGGCCCACGCCGAAATCCGTCGCGTTCGGACCCATTGGCGTGTATATCACGCAGAACCACGTTCACCTGGTGCAGCTTGAGACGCTCGCCGATGGCACAATCGGCGTACGCGCCCGGGAGTCTCTTACGTATCCGGGAACCCGCGCAGAACTCTTAGCCACCCCTGCCGCAATTCGCAAATTGGTTCGTCGCGCCATGCGCTCAGGCAATTTTCGCGGCAGGAGTGTTGTCTCGGCAATACCGCCGGAACAAGTGCGGGTCATGTCAGTTTCTTATCCAGCGAGCGCGGCAAAGAGCGAAGCCGGCAGCATCGCCCAAATTATGGCGGATCGGGTCGACGGCGCATTGTCGGACTATGTCATCGACTATGTGCCAATAAGAATGGGCTCACGTGATGGCAATCGCCTCGCCCTGGTCGCGACCAGCCGTCTTGAGCACGTGAACACCTACCTCGACTGTCTGGCATCGGCGGGCCTGCGCGTAGATTTTCTTGAAATCGGACCACTCGCAATCAAGCGACTCGTCGAATTCGGGCCCGCATTGAATCGCATGGACAATATCCTGGTCATCAACATTGGTGACACCACGAGTCATCTCACGACGATATCCGGCCAACGGCTGCTCGCCGACCAGGCGTTACAGTTCGGCGAAAAAAGTATCCTGGATGCGATTGCCAAGCCACTGGATCTGCCAACGAACGTAGCAAAAGATCTCATGCTGAAGAATGGGCTGGACTCGGCTCGGAATCGCACGGGTGAGGTCGACGATGACTTCGACGCTGAGACAAGCGCGATACTCGTAGAGATCATAAAGCCGGAGTTTCTGAAGCTTGTCCGCGAAATAGAAAGGGCATTTCTGTTCGCCGAATCTGAAAGCCAGGGCGACGGGCAAAGAAGAATATTCATTGTCGGTGGAATGGCGTTATGGCCGGGTGCTGCGGCACTACTGAGCTCACTGGCCAAGATGCCGGTCGAAATTCTGGGTTGTGATCACATGCCTTTCGCAGACAACGCGGCAAGTGTCGCAGAACTCACTGACCCAGAAGCCGCCGAGATGTCAACGGCCGTCGGCCTGGCATTACGAGGAATGTCGGCCGATGAGTGACATGGATCTCATTCCGCAGGCCTATCACACGCGGCGTTGGCAATCGCGCTGGATAATGTTCACAGCAATTTCGCTGGCTGCCCTGGTCGGCATTGTTGTGTCGGGCTCATTGGCCATTGACGCCGCGACAGACAACGCACAGACGAAAGTTACAGCGCTGCAGCGCCAGCAAACGATTACCGCTCAGCAGCGGGCAGACCTGGAAACACTGGGCTCCGAGAAGGCCGATCTTGAGGGACAATTTCGCTTGCTCTCGGGGCTTCGCAGTGGCGCTGCTGCCGAGAAGATGTTCGTTACTATCGATCGTGCTCTGACAGGAGACGATGTCTGGTTCCTCAAGTGGCAATTTCAGAGAGCCGGTGTTCTCGTCGACGGTGAAGACAGGACAGTTAATACGGGTTACTTCATTGTCGTACCCGATGGTGTCGACCAGCCCGCTAAAGACAACCTCCGTGTACAAACGCGTATGACGATACACGGACAGGCTCGAGATCACTCAGCGCTATCGGGTTTCGTGAGACGCCTGTTTGAGCAGAAGGAGATCGACGACGTCCGGATTCGCCGAACGTCGCTGAACCGCGGTAATCAATCCGGCATGGTCGATTTCGATCTTGCGATCGTACTCAATACCGACGTGACGATTTAGCCATGTTTACACTATTGAATCGATTCGACCGGAAAGAGCTTGCGATGATGCTGGCGCTTGTCGTCTTCGCGATAACATCTCTCCTCTTCACTTATCTGACATTGCCGAAGATCAAAATCTATCGCGACATTGCGAAGACGGAAAGCGCGCTAAGTAAAGTTGTCGAAAGCGGAGACTTGCTGGACGACCAGATCGATCAACTACGCGGTGATATCGAATCGCTGCAACGCCGCCTGCATGGCGACATGGCCAGCCTTCCAGAGAAACAGATCGAGGCCCATGTAATAGGAAAATTACAGAAGTTGTCGTGGCAGAACAACGTGCAGCTTCTCGGTATAGAGCCGTCTGCCGGTGCCACGATCGAATCCTTTCATGAAATCCTGTTCCGGGTGGACCTCGCCGGTGATTACTTCGATATGTACCAGTGGTTGCAGGACGTCAGTAATGAACTGGGTTTCGTTCTGATCAAGCAATATGAAATGAATCCGATTAACGACCAATCAGAAAGCCCGCGGCTATCGGTGAAACTGGACATGGCGACCTACAGGGCCTTGAGATGACGTCCGCACTCCAAAACGCAATGCTCGTGGTCGCAGCGATGAGCACTTTCGCGACTGCGCAAGCAGCAGAGCCGAAAGTGGAATTGCTGCGAAATCCTTTCGCGCGACCGGCAACAGCAGAATTGGTCGCCGATGCAGTCAGCGTGAACGACGTTCTGACAGTGGGAGACAATATCGAATTACGGGGAGTTCTCGTTGCCGGACCAAAATCGATAGTCGATTTCGGCGGAGTGATTCTGCAAATCGGTGAGAGCACGAACGGGTATCGATTGCTCGAAGTCGGGGAAGGTACGGCTACATTCAACAGGAAAGGCGAGAAAATCGTTTTTTCTCTTTACGAACCGGAACAGGCGAAGAGCAGATGAGTGAGCGAAACCGAATACGTCGCGTGTCAGGATGGCTGACACACCTCGTTTTGCTATTCGGCCTGACGACCGCTGCCGCAAATGCGCAGACCGATGAGGCGCTTATCTCGATGGTGATGCGCGACACTGAACTCGCTGAAGTCATGGAAATGCTGTCTCGCGCTGAGCGAGTGAATATTCTGCTGTCTGACGATGTCGGCGGCGAGGTTTCTTTCAGCCTGTACGACGTGCCATTGAGCGAAGCCATTCGTTCCATCGCAAATGCGGCTGGCTACGCAGCCGAACGCAGAGACGGTACGTATTTTATCGTCGATCGCGATGACGTCGGCGCTTACGCGGAAAGTGACCTTACCGAGGTCCGGACTTTTCACATTCAATATGCGGACCCGGCGCTGATTCAGGAGATGCTAAGACCCTATCTGTCCGAGTACGGTCAGTTGATGACGCTCACTGAGGGCAAAATATTGATGGTGGAGGATACGCCGGCGTTTCTCCGCCGCATCGCTACGCTGGTCAATGAAATTGACCAGCAGCCGAAGCAGATCCTCATTGAAGCCAGGATTCTGGAGGTGACGCTAAACTCGGAAGACTCCTATGGCATAAATTGGAGCGACGTCTTTCAGAGTAGCGGCGGCGAAGGCAGTTACGGCACTCGCGGGCTGGAGGGCGCCGGTACCTCTGGATCCGCTGGCCTGTTCTTTGAATTTTCGAACCGCAATTTGACCGCAATGTTGAGCGCACTCGAGCAAGACGGCCGTATTCGCACTTTGTCGACACCAAAATTGCTGGCCCTGGAAAACCAGGAATCGTCAGTCATTATCGGCGACCGCAGAGGATACAACGTAACGACAACGATCAATCAGGTAACGACTGAAAGCGTAGAGTTTCTGGAGTCGGGCGTAATTCTGCGCGTTACCGCGCTTGTCGACAGTGCTGGTCGCGTCATGATGGATATCCACCCGGAAGTGAGCACCGGCGTCGTGGACGCCAATGGCATACCGTCGCAGACAACAACGGAAGTAACGACGCGTTTGCTGGTTGACAGTGGACAATCGGTATTCATCGGCGGGCTGATAAAGCAAACGCTCACCCAAACCCGGAGCGGTGTCCCGGTACTGGGTCGCATACCCGGGCTCGGAGCATTGTTCTCCAGTCGCGAAACGACGGCCGTCAACACGGAGACCATTGTCATCATCACACCGCGAGTCGTGAGCGGGGTCAACGAGGCATGGAACACTGAACCGCAGTCGGAAGTCGAAAAACTCGATCGCCGGCTGCAGCAACGCGCCACCGGTATTGACGAAGAAGTGAGTCAATCCTTTTACGAGGCTGACCCGGTCGGAGGAACAGGCCGCCTCGTTCCGTCGAACTGATGCGCGCGACATTGCAGCGAGGTTACACGCTCGTCGAGCTGCTTGTGGTCGTCGTTATCGTGGGAATCGTGGCAAGCGTTGCAATGCCGTCGAGCTCTTCTGGTGATGCCGCAAGACTGGATCTGGTGGCAGCTGAAGTCGCCAACACGATTCGTTTCGCGCGCGGCGAGGCGATGCGCCTCGGCGATGCCCGGGGGTTTCGCCAGCAGTCCACCGCCAAGCGTATTCGCGTGTTCAGCATGGATACGATAACCACGCCAGCGACTCGGGTGTACGACATATACCACTCCGTCGACAAACATCTTTACGACCGGGAGTTTGAACAAGAACCGTTCGCCTTTAGCGGCACCATCACCCGCAACACGACGTTTCGTGGGACCTGTAACCAAACAGGAAACATCTATTTCGACGCCAACGGCACGCCCTGGTGTCTGGACCCGGACAACGTACTCCTCGATCAATTCGACGTAACGCTAACGCTTGGACAGGCCTCCCGAGTCGTCAGGCTGGATGGCATCACCGGTCGGGTGACGATCCAATGAAAAAGCCCAGACGCTATCGCGGCAGACAGGCGGGGATCTCCTACATAGAAGTGCTGATCGCCGCCACATTGATTGCCGTAAGTCTTGTGCCGATGATGGATGCCGTGCGCACAGCGACCGTCAGCGCAAGTGTCCATGAGGACGCTGCAGTACAGAACCTGCATTTGATCGCGACACTGGAAGATGTACTCGCCGAGCCATTTTCATCGCTTGACGCAGCAGCGACCGCGGCAGGCAGTGAGTCCACTCTGACCAGCTATTCGGATTTGGCGGGCTCAAGCAACCGCAGACTGGTTTTTCTATCTTTGTATGACGGCGATAACGCCGATACGGATGACGACCCTTTTACGGGCACCGATCAGGGTCTTATGTGGGTACGTGTCGAGATTGAAGACACCGTACAAGCCATCGAAACACTCATCAGCCAATGACCGGGTATCACAAACAACACGGCGTCACACTTATCGAGCTGCTGATCGCGGTCGCTTTGGGTGCTCTTATCATCGCAGGCATGTCCGCCGTCATGGGAGAGCTCACACAAACGCGGGCAGTGATTCAGGAACGTAATCAGCTGACGGAGGACGGTCGTTTTGCCATGGAGCGCATGGTTCGCGCCCTTCGTGAAAGCCAACAGTTAATTTTGCCGCTGCCAGACAAGCCCGACACCGACTGGCGTGAGAATGTGCGCGAAGAGACCGTACCTGCCTCGCCACCTGAGGGCAGCAGCATCAAGGCGACCGCAGTACTCGCGGTTTCGCTAAGCGCCACGGTTGATCTCGACGCCGATGGATTTCCGGATGCAGATAACGATCGCGACGGGCGTATCGACGAAGACTACCCCGCCGACGTTGCCTACGACTTTGCCTCGGGCATTTACCTGATCGACGACGGCGGTGAAGGGTTTGTCGACGAGGGCTTTTTTAGTGTCAACGACGACGACGAGCGAGCTAATCAGAGTGATGAGGATCCGATCAACGGCGTCGACGATGATGTCGATGGCGTTACAGACGAGGATCCCGGTTCCGATATGAATGCCGACGGCGCACCAGGGAACGCGGGCGTCGACGACGATAACGACGGCCAGATCGACGAGGGTAACGCGGCCGATGACGATGAAGATGGTGTCGTCGACGAGGACTGGCTCGATGCCGTTGTCTTCTACCTGCAAGGTGACTCGCTAATCGAACGCCACCCGGTGCCGTGGGACGAAACGGCAAATGGCTTTATGAGCGGGCGAGATTTCATCGAGTCGGTCATCGCCGAGAGCGTCACCCGGTTTCGAGTTGAACGGCCGATCGCCAGCTCGCCGACCCAGCAGATTATCGACCTGACGCTGGAGCTGACTGACCCGGATAGCGGTGAAACCGTGAACCTGCACACGCAGATCCGCGTTGGCGGTGCGCTGTGAAACAGCGAGGCCAACAAGGCTACGTACTGTTCACTGTGGTCGTGATGCTGGTCGTCGTGGCTGTAGGCGCATTGCTCGTCAGCTACGACTCGTCACTCAAGGCAAGTATGCCGGCGGGTGAGGCGGAGGCTTCCCGCGCCGACTATGTGGCGGAAGCAGCAATGCATCACGCATTGTGGCGGGCTGAGAACAATGCCTGCATGGGAAGCGTAACAATACCGACGACGGCACTTGGATTTGATAGTTACACAGCCGCGATCACAGGTGCCGCTGCGGGCACGGCCTACACGTTGACTGCCGACCAGGACGCGTGGATTCGTAGCGATAACGTAACGAGCAACAACGGTACGAACGCCGACCAACACCTCAGATTCGAGTCCGGAAACGTCGAGCACGCGCTAACCCGCTTCAGCCTCTCTTCCCTGCCCGCCGACGCGCAGATTAACTCTTCGACGGCCTGGTTCTACGTTGCAACAGGCGGGCCTGGCGGCGGTGCACATCCCGAAGGGCCAATAACACTACACCGCGTGACCGCCGACTGGACCGAGACTGGCGCTACCTGGGAAACCATGAATGGCAATTTCGAAAGCTCGAAACTGGCCACGATCCCGGCGCAACCCGTTGATGGCGTCTGGGTCTCGATAAACCTGACCGCGCAGGTGCAGGCCTGGGTTAACGGCCAACCGAATTACGGCGTTCTGATGGCGTCGGAATCCGAAGGCGTGTATGGCAAGTATGCGAGTCGCGAAAGCAGCGAGCCGCCCTATATTGAAGTTGTTGTGGGCTCCGGGCCAGCTTCGCCCGTCAACATCCAAGCCACCGGTACGCTCGCCAATGGCAATACGCGTTCCTTGACGCGGGTTGCCAACCCCGCCTATCAGCCACCTGTTATTCACACCTTCAGCCCGGGCCCGGCCGAGAGCGATGACGCCGAAATCTGGGATAAGAAACCCAACGATAACTACGGAGACAGGGCAGAAACCTGGGTTTCGTCCGCGAGCAACGATACAACGCGTTCGCTGCTGCGTTTCAACATGGGCGCGATACCGACTGGCTCGAGAATTCTGGGGGCGACCCTGTCCCTGCATCGCCAAAGCGGCTCCGGGGCGGATCAGCCCGTGTCAGCACATCGCATCGTGAATTCCTGGAGCGAAGGCTCGGTGACGTGGAACAGCCGGGATTCCGGCGCGAACTGGGATACGGCTGGCGGCGATTTTGATGCCATGGCAGTTGCGACGACTCCGGTCGGCCCGGTAAACCAGTACTATGAATGGGACATCACGCCGCTGGTACAAGGCTGGACTGATGGCGGCTACCCGAACTACGGCGTCGCGCTGGTAGCCGCGATCGACGGAATGTCTGGCGAGCGATTCTATACGAGCGATCAGGCAGACACGACGTTACGTCCAGGCCTGA
>CAZMRZ010000065.1:0-15330 GCA_964568835.1 uncultured Woeseiaceae bacterium
GCGGTCTCCAAAACCGCAGGTTGGGGGTTCGATTCCCTCCTGGCCTGCCATTTGAGCCACATGGTTTTAGAAAAGTAATGAGTGCACAAACGGAAACATCACAGAGCGGCATGCTCGACACCATCAAGCTACTCCTCGCGGCAGCGGCATTGGTGGGCGGGCTCTATGCCTATTACTACTATGAGGCCGATATTGCTCAGGCGTATCGCGTTCTTATGGTTCTCGGCGGAACGATTGCGGGAATTGGCATTGCGATGACGAGTGCTCAGGGCAACAGGCTCTGGCACTTTGTTCAGGGCTCGCGCGTTGAGATTCGCAAAGTAATCTGGCCGACGAAGCAGGAAACAACACAAACGGCTATTGCTGTTTTTGTTTTCACGCTGATCATGATGTTGTTCTTCTGGGCGCTCGACTCGGGTCTGCTCTGGCTGACTCAAGAATTGGTTGGTTGATACCGACTAAACGAACGGATTTTAGAGGAATAACCTAAAGTGGCCTTACGCTGGTACATCGTGCACGCCTATTCGAACTTCGAGCATCGCGTCAAAAGCGCGCTTGAAGAGCGTATTGAGCGTATGGGACTGCAGGACAAGTTTGGTGACATTTTGGTTCCGACCGAAGAAGTCGTCGAAATGCGGGAAGGCAGCAAACGTCGCAGTGAACGCAAGTTCTTCCCGGGCTATGTTCTGGTGCAAATGGAAATGGATGACGAGACATGGCATCTCGTCAAAGAAGTGCCCAAGGTACTCGGCTTCATTGGTGGATCAAGCGATCGACCAGCGCCGATCACCGAAAAAGAAGCAGACCGTATTCTGCAGCGCGTCCAGGAAGGCGTCGACAAGCCACGGCCGAAAGTATTGTTCGAGCCTGGCGAAGTTGTTCGTGTTACGGACGGCCCGTTCAACGACTTCTCTGGAGTTGTTGAGCAGGTGAACTACGAGAAAAACAGAATTCAGGTTGGAGTTCAGATCCTCGGGCGCTCAACGCCGGTGGAACTGGACTTCGGTCAAGTAGAAAAGTCGTAGGACTGCGTCTTACGCAATAGATTAAGTAGGAGCGCGTCTGATACCCCCCCCCAGGGCACGCAGCGCGCGACAGATTTACATTTACGAGGAGCTCGCAAGAGCGCTTGAACTCGAGAGGAAATTACAATGGCTAAGAAAGTTGCCAGCTACATAAAGCTGCAGGTTCCTGCGGGTCAGGCGAATCCGTCTCCCCCCGTTGGTCCCGCTCTCGGTCAGCACGGTGTCAATATCATGGAGTTCTGTAAGGCGTTCAACGCACAGACTCAGGGTACAGAGCCCGGATTGCCGATTCCCGTCATAATCACGGTCTACAGCGATCGTAGTTTTACGTTCATTTCCAAGACCCCGCCTGCCGCAGTCCTGCTGCTTAAAGCCGCCGGACTGAAGAAGGGTTCGGGTACACCCAACACCGATAAGGTCGGCAAGGTCAATCGTGCTCAGCTCGAAGACATCGCTACCGCGAAAATGCCTGACTTGACCGCCGCCGACATGGACGCCGCAGTTCGCACCATCGCCGGTACGGCTCGTAGCATGGGTATTGACGTTGAGGGAGTGAACTAATGGCAACGTTCAGCAAGAAAAAGCAAGCCGCTCGCGACAAAGTCGATTCGGAGAAAACCTACGAAATTGATACCGCCCTGGGTTTGGTTAAGGAGCTGGCTACGGCCAAGTTTGCAGAGAGCATCGACGTAGCCGTAAACCTCGGCGTTGATCCGCGGAAATCGGATCAGGTTGTTCGTGGTTCTACAGTTCTCCCGAACGGTACCGGCAAAACGGTTCGCGTCGCGGTCTTCGCTCAAGGCGAAAACGCAGACAAAGCGACAGCCGCAGGTGCTGACATCGTTGGCTTCGAAGACCTGGCTGAGACGGTTAAGGGTGGCACGATGGACTTTGATGTCGTCATTGCTACGCCGGACGCCATGCGCGTCGTCGGTCAGCTCGGCCAGATTTTGGGTCCGCGCGGCCTGATGCCTAACCCGAAGGTTGGCACGGTCACGGCTGATGTTGAAACCGCCGTAAAGAATGCAAAAGCGGGTCAGGTTCGTTATCGCACTGACAAGGCTGGAATCATCCATTGCCCAATTGGTCGTTCTGATTTCGAAGTGGATGCGCTTAAAGAGAACCTGAATATGCTTCTCGCTGATTTGAAGAAAGGAAAACCAGCGTCAGCCAAGGGTGTATTTTTTACGAAGCTAACCGTCTCATCGACGATGGGTCCAGGTGTAGCTGTTGACCGGGCAACTGTCGATAGTTAGTCGATAGCCGGTCAGAAAGAACATGTGAGAGCGCCTTCGGGTGTTTGAACATTAGCCGCAAGGAAGCGGTGGTCGTCAAAGACCGTAGGCGATCAACCTGGAGGTTGATCTTAATAAACGCCTACGTAGATGGAGTTACCTGAGTCATTAGATTGGCAACGGAAGTCCATCCGACAAGGGAGTGGATGCTCCCAAATTCGGGGGTGAAGAAGGTTTTCACCTGTTTGTTAAACCGTTAGCCAGGAGATATTCATGGCACTGAGACTCGAAGACAAGAAAGCTCTTGTCAAAGAGGTAAATGCGGTTGCAGGAGATTCTGTTACAGCTGTTGCAGCTGAGTACAGAGGTCTTTCTGTTGGAGAAATGACGGAGTTGCGTAAAGAAGCACGCAGCGCTGGCGTTTACCTGCGTGTTGTCAAAAACACGTTGGCAAAACGAGCCGTCGAAGGAACCGATTTTGAGTGTATGCAAGACACACTCAAGGGACCGATTCTTCTCGCATTTGCAAAAGACGATCCAGGTGCTGCTGCCAGGGTTATCAAAAATTTCGCCAAGGAGCACGACGCTCTGCAGGCGGTATCGCTATCGGCCGGTGGGCAATTGATGCCAGGGTCTGATCTTGCAAAGTTGGCAGAATTGCCGACCTTGGATCAGGCGCGCGCAATGTTGCTTGGCGTGTTCTTAGCACCGATGAGCCAATTGGTACGCACACTCGCAGAACCTCCCGCAATGCTGGCACGGACAATGTCCGCGCGTGGTGAGCAGGAAGCTGCATAACAAAGTTTTCCCTGACTCAGGGATTTAAGTTTTTATTGAGGAATTAGAAATGGCACTGTCAAACCAAGATCTGCTCAAAGAATTGAGCGCGAAGCCAATCATGGAAGTTGTTGAACTCGTCAAAATGCTCGAAGAAGAGTGGGGCGTTTCTGCCGCTGCACCTGTAGCTGCTGCTGCTGGTCCGGCTGCTGATGCAGGCGCTGCTGCTGAAGAGCAGACGGAATTCGACGTTGTAATGACAAGCTTTGGCGCCAACAAGGTTTCTGTTATTAAAGCTGTCCGCGCACTCACCGGTCTTGGCCTGAAAGAAGCCAAGGACGCTGTCGAAGGCGCACCTTCTACGATTAAGGAAGGTGTTTCCAAGGACGAAGCGGAAGACGTTAAAAAGCAACTGGAAGAAGCTGGCGCTGCCGTCGAGCTCAAGTAGTTGTTGCATCGCAAGATGCTTGACCGATTGTCGAATGACTTTCGGGCGAAAGAAAAGTCGGATGAGCAGCCAGTCGCAATGCGGCCGGCTGCTTGTCTGCGTCTATTATTTAGAGGCTAACGAGGGCTTCTCGAATGGAATACTCATTCACTGAGAAAAAACGTATTCGCAAGAACTTTGGCAAACGTCCGACGATTCTGGACGTGCCGTATCTGTTGTCGATTCAGGTTGATTCGTACAACAAGTTCCTGCAGACATCCAAATCAATCGAAGATCGCGACGACAAAGGTTTGCACGCCGCGTTTCAATCGGTATTTCCGATCGTCAGCTACTCAGGCAACGCAGCGCTTGAGTATGTGAGCTATCGCCTGGGGGAACCAGTATTTGACGTTAAGGAATGTCAGATGCGTGGTTTAACCTTCGCGGCGCCGATCCGAGTGCTTGTGCGCCTGGTCATTTATGACAAGGAAGCCAGCGGTACACCGAAGCCGGTTAAGGATATTCGCGAACAGGAAGTTTATCTCGGCGAGATGCCGCTGATGACCGACCACGGTACCTTTGTTATCAATGGTACTGAACGCGTTATCGTTTCTCAGTTGCATCGTTCTCCCGGTGTGTTCTTCGACCATGACAAGGGCAAGACACACAGCTCTGGCAAGCTGCTGTTCTCAGCACGCGTAATTCCTTACCGTGGTTCCTGGCTCGACTTCGAGTTTGACCCCAAGGACTCCGTGTTTGCTCGAATCGATCGACGTCGCAAACTGCCGGTGACGATTATTCTTCGCGCATTGGGTATGACCAACGAAGAGATGCTCGAGCTGTTTTTCGAGAACAATGAATTCTATCTTTCTGAGAAAGAAATCAAGATGGGTCTCGTGCCTGAGCGATTGCGTGGCGACACAGCTTCGTTTGACATCAAGCTCGGTCGTAAGCTGATTGTCGAAGACGGCAAGCGCATTACGGCGAAGCACGTACGCGATATGTCGAAGTCCACGGTCGACAAACTGGTTGTGCCGAACGAATATCTCGAGGGTCATCGTCTGGCCCACGACATCATTGACACAGAGACTGGTGAACTACTGGCGGCTGCAAATACAGAGCTGACAGCAGAACTTATCGAACAACTGATCGCGGCTGGAATCGATCATATCAGCACACTTTTCGTGAACGACCTCGATCGCGGTGCGTTCATCTCAAATACGCTGAACATTGATCCGTCGACGACACGTTTGGAAGCATTGGTAGAAATCTACCGAATGATGCGTCCTGGCGAGCCACCGACCAAGGAAGCGGCTGAGAACCTGTTCCAGAATCTGTTCTTCAACCCTGACCGTTATGACCTGTCAGGCGTCGGCCGCATGAAGTTCAACCGACGCGTAGGACGTGATAATTCTGAAGGCGAAGGCGTACTCGACAAAGACGACATTCTCGATGTGCTGTCAACGCTGATCAATATTCGCAATGGCTTCGGCACGGTAGATGACATCGATCACCTCGGTAACCGACGCGTTCGAAGTGTCGGCGAAATGGCTGAGAACGCGTTCCGCGTTGGTTTGGTTCGTGTTGAGCGCGCAGTAAAAGAGCGTCTGACACAAGCCGAGGCCGATGGCCTTATGCCACAGGATATGATCAACGCGAAGCCGGTTGCGGCTGCTGTCAAAGAGTTCTTTGGCTCGTCGCAATTGTCGCAGTTTATGGATCAAAACAACCCGCTGTCAGAAGTCACCCACAAACGCCGCGTTTCGGCGCTTGGGCCCGGTGGTCTGACACGCGAACGTGCTGGTTTCGAGGTTCGTGACGTACACCCGACTCACTACGGTCGTGTATGCCCGATTGAGACGCCTGAGGGACCAAATATTGGTCTGATCAACTCGCTGGCTGTTTACGCTCGCACCAACGAATACGGTTTCCTTGAGACACCGTATCGTCGCGTCAAGAACGGCAAGCCAACAATGGACATCGATTATTTATCAGCGATCGAGGAAAGCCAGTACATGGTTGCCCAGGCCAATGCTGAGGTCGATAAGAACGGCAAGTTCATCGAAGATTTCGTCGCGGTACGCTTCAAGAACGAAACAACGCTGGCTGCCCCGGCAGACATCAGTTACATGGACGTTAGCCCACGCCAGATCGTCTCGGTTGCTGCAGCATTGATTCCGTTCCTCGAGCACGATGACGCTAACCGCGCGCTCATGGGATCGAATATGCAACGTCAGGCCGTACCGACACTGCGTGCAGAAGCGCCGTTGGTTGGTACCGGTATTGAGCGATCTGTTGCGGTTGACTCCGGTGTAACCGTAGTTGCTCGTCGCGGTGGCCGCGTCGATTCCGTCGATGCCTCCCGTATTGTTGTTCGCGTTAATGATGACGAGACAACGGCCGCGGAACCGGGTGTCGACATTTATAACCTGACCAAGTACACGCGTTCGAATCAGAACACCTGTATTAACCAGCGACCGCTCGTCAAGAATGGCGACACTATCGCTGCCGGCGACGTGATGGCCGACGGTCCGTCGACTGACATGGGTGAGCTGGCGCTTGGCCAGAACCTGAAGGTCGCGTTCATGCCGTGGAATGGCTACAACTTTGAGGACTCGATTCTGATCTCAGAGCGCGTCGTTAAAGAGGATCGCTTCACGACCATTCATATCGAAGAACTGCAATGTGTCGCTCGTGATACGAAGTTGGGTTCAGAAGACATTACCTCGGATATTCCGAATGTTGGTGATGCGGCTTTGGCGAAGCTCGACGAGTCCGGTATTGCGTTCATCGGTGCGGAAGTGAAGTCAGGCGATATTCTGGTCGGCAAGGTAACGCCAAAAGGCGAAACTCAGCTGACACCGGAAGAGAAGCTTCTGCGTGCGATTTTCGGCGAGAAAGCATCAGACGTTAAAGACACCAGCCTGCGCGTTCCGCCAGGTATGGACGGCACGGTAATTGACGTTCGCGTATTCACACGCGACGGCGTCGAAAAAGATCACCGTGCGCTGTCGATTGAGAAGTCTGAACTCGAAAGCGTTCGCAAGGATCTCGACGATACTCTCAGAATTCTTGAGGAAGATATCTACGAGCGCGTTGAGAGAATGCTTACCGGCAAGATGGCGGCAGGCGGACCGAACAAGATGAAGTCCGGCAGCAAGATCACCAAGGCCTACCTTGATGAGTTGCAACGTGAACAGTGGTTCGAAATTCGACTGAAGAATGATGACGCGAATGAACAGCTGCAGAAGGCGTTTGAACGTCTCAAGTTGCAGCGTGAAGAGTTCGATCGTCGTTTCGATGTGAAGAAGACGAAGATCACCGCAGGTGATGACCTGGCTCCCGGCGTTTTGAAGATGGTCAAGGTTTACTTGGCTGTTAAACGTCGCATTCAGCCAGGTGACAAGATGGCAGGACGCCACGGTAACAAGGGTGTCATCTCGACGATCGTTCCGGTCGAAGATATGCCGTACCTTGAAGACGGCAACCCCGTCGATATCGTGTTGAACCCGCTGGGTGTTCCGTCTCGAATGAACGTCGGGCAGGTGCTTGAAACACACCTTGGCTGGGCGGCGATGGGCGTTGGTAAGAAGATCGAACGAATGCTGAAAGCACAAGAGTCGATCACCAAGCTGCGCCAGTTCCTTGACGCTGTTTACAATAAGACCGGCGGCAGATACGAAGACCTTAAGTCATTCAGTGACGAAGAGATCCTCGAGCTTGCGAAGAACCTGACGAACGGTGTGCCGACGGCGACGCCTGTATTCGATGGTGCTTCTGAAGCCGAGATTAAGGGGCTTCTGGAACTTGCCGATCTTGATGCGTCCGGGCAATCCACTTTGTGGGATGGCCGTACTGGCGACAAATTCGACCGCGACATAACTGTTGGCTACATGTACATGTTGAAACTCAACCACTTGGTTGACGACAAGATGCATGCTCGCTCAACGGGACCGTACAGCCTCGTTACTCAGCAGCCGCTGGGCGGTAAGGCGCAGTTCGGTGGTCAGCGCTTCGGAGAGATGGAGGTCTGGGCTCTTGAAGCTTACGGCGCCGCTTATACGTTGCAGGAAATGCTGACGGTCAAGTCGGATGACGTCCAGGGACGTACCAAGATGTATAAGAACATCGTGGACGGTGAGCACTACATGGATGCCGGCATGCCGGAATCGTTCAACGTGTTGGTCAAGGAGATTAGATCCTTGGGCATCAACATTGAGCTGGAGACAGACTAATGAAAGATCTGCTTAAGCTTTTCAAGTACCAGAACCCGGTTGATGATTTCGATGCGATTCGCATCGGTCTGGCGTCTCCGGACATGGTCCGCTCGTGGTCATTCGGTGAAGTTAAGAAGCCGGAAACGATCAACTACCGTACCTTCAAGCCGGAACGCGATGGTCTGTTTTGCGCCAAGATTTTTGGCCCGATTAAAGACTATGAGTGCTTGTGCGGTAAGTACAAGCGCCTGAAGCATCGCGGCGTTGTTTGCGAGAAATGTGGTGTTGAAGTTACGCAGACCAAGGTCCGTCGTGAGCGCATGGCGCACATCGATCTGGCGAGCCCGGTTGCACACATCTGGTTCCTGAAATCACTGCCATCACGCATCGGCCTCATGCTTGACATGACCTTGCGCGAGATCGAGCGTGTCCTGTACTTCGAGGCGTTTGTTGTCGTCGAGCCAGGCATGACCGAGCTCGAACGTGGTCAGTTGATGACCGACGAAATGTACCTCGACGCACTTGAGCAGTACGGCGACGAATTCGATGCCCGCATGGGTGCCGAAGCCGTCCGCGAAATGCTCTCAACGATCGATCTGCAGCACGAAATCCTGAGAGTTCGTGAAGATATGGGCGCGACGCGGTCTGAAACGAAACTCAAGCGCTTGTCGAAACGTCTGAAGCTCATCGAGGGTTTCGTCGAGTCGGGAAACAAGCCTGAGTGGATGGTTCTAACCGTTCTGCCAGTATTGCCGCCGGACCTTCGTCCGCTGGTGCCGCTCGACGGTGGTCGATTCGCAACGTCGGATCTAAACGATCTGTACCGTCGCGTTATCAACCGCAACAACCGTCTGCGTCGTCTGCTTGAGCTAAACGCTCCGGATATTATTGTTCGCAACGAAAAGCGCATGCTGCAGGAATCTGTTGATGCGCTGCTCGACAACGGCCGTCGCGGTCGTGCCATCACGGGCACGAACAAGCGTCCGCTGAAGTCACTCGCTGACATGATCAAGGGTAAGCAAGGCCGCTTCCGCCAGAACCTTCTGGGTAAGCGCGTTGACTACTCGGGTCGTTCCGTCATCGTTGTTGGGCCGACACTGAAGCTGCATCAATGTGGCTTGCCGAAGAAAATGGCACTTGAACTGTTCAAGCCCTTCATCTTCTCCAAGCTACAATTGCGCGGCGAAGCGACCACCATCAAGGCGGCCAAGCGACTCGTTGAGCGTGAAGGTGCAGAAGTCTGGGATATCCTCGAAGAAGTTATTCGCGAACATCCGGTCATGCTGAACCGTGCGCCGACACTTCATCGCCTGGGTATTCAGGCGTTTGAGCCCGTATTGATTGAAGGTAAGGCTATCCAGTTGCATCCGCTCGTATGTACAGCATTCAACGCTGATTTCGACGGTGACCAAATGGCTGTGCACGTACCGCTGTCAATTGAAGCGCAGCTTGAAACCCGCGCATTGATGATGTCGTCAAACAACATCCTGTCTCCGGCGAACGGCGACCCGATTATCGTACCGTCGCAAGACGTTGTACTCGGTCTTTACTACATGACTCGTACACGCGTGAACGCGAAGGGTGAGGGCATGATCCTCGCGAACCTCGACGAAGCACGTCGGGCATTCGAGGCGGGCGCAGCAGAATTGCAGGCCAACGTAAAAATTCGCGTAACGATTCACGAGCCGAATGAAGACGGCGAGCTGGTTGAGGTGACCAAACTCGTGGACACAACGGTCGGTCGTGCATTGTTGTCTGGCATCCTGCCCAAGGGTATGGCGTTCGAGCACATCAATCGTGCGATGTCGAAGAAAGCAATTTCCAACGTCATCAACGCGTGTTATCGCCAGATGGGCCTGAAGAAGACGGTCGTCTTTGCCGATAAGTTAATGTACATGGGTTTCCGTCATGCAACTCTCGCCGGTATCTCTATCGGCGTTAACGATATGGTTGTGCCTGATTCGAAGGAAGATATTCTGGCTGTTGCAGAAGCCGAGGTGAAAGAAATTCAGGACCAGTATGGTTCTGGTCTGGTTACCGATGGCGAGCGCTACAACAAGGTTGTCGATATCTGGTCACGTACCAATGATCAGATCGCGAAAGCGATGATGGACAAGCTGGGTACGGAAACGGTCAAGGATGCGAAAGGCAAGAGTGTCGAACAAGAGTCGTTCAACTCGATTTACATGATGGCCGACTCCGGTGCTCGTGGTTCCGCTGCTCAGATTCGTCAGCTCGCCGGTATGCGTGGCCTGATGGCCAAGCCGGACGGATCGATCATTGAAACGCCGATTACTGCCAACTTCCGCGAAGGTCTGGACGTACTGCAGTACTTCATCTCGACTCACGGTGCTCGAAAAGGTCTGGCCGATACTGCTCTGAAGACGGCTAACTCCGGTTATCTGACACGCCGACTCGTCGACGTTGCTCAGGATCTCGTGGTAACTGAAGTCGACTGTGAAACCCGTAATGGTGTAGCGATGGCGCCGATCGTTGAAGGCGGCGACATTGTCGAGCCGCTCCGCGATCGCGTTCTGGGTCGCGTGCTGGCTGAGCCGGTTCTGATTCCAGGTACCGATAAAGTCGCATTCGATGCGGGCACCATGCTCGACGAAGCGACTGTGCAAGAGCTCGATGATCTAAAGGTCGATCACTTGATGGTGCGTTCGCCAATCACTTGTGAAATTCGCTACGGCGTTTGCTCGCAATGTTACGGACGTGACCTTGCTCGTGGAAACCGCATCAACATTGGTGAGGCTGTCGGCGTTATCGCGGCTCAATCGATTGGTGAGCCTGGAACACAGCTGACCATGCGTACCTTCCATATTGGTGGCGCAGCATCTCGTTCAGCGGCGATCAACAACATTGAGATCAAGTCCAACGGTATCGCGCATCTTAGAAACATCAAGACTGTCGCGCATCACAAAGGCTATCTCGTTGCCGTCTCGCGTTCGGGCGAAATTATTGTCATCAATGACCAGGGTCAGGAACGTGAGCGTTACAAAGTGCCTTACGGTGCAACGATTACGATCGAAGACGGTGTGGAAGTTAAGCAAGGTCAGATCCTTGCCAACTGGGATCCGCATACTCACCCGGTTGTTACTGAGGTTGAAGGTAAGATCAAGTTCGAAGACTTCATCGACGGCATCACCGTCGCTGAGCAGGTTGACGAATTTACCGGTCTGACCAGCATCGTGGTTCTCGATCCGAAGAGTCGCACAGGCTCCGGCAAGGACTTGCGTCCGGTCGCGAAACTGCTCGGCGACGACGGCAAGGAAATCTGCTTCGCCAACACGGAAATTCCCGCGGTTTACGCACTGCCCGTCGGCGCTATCATCTCGCTAGCCGATGGCGCTGCGGTATCGGTCGGTGACATTATCGCTCGTATCCCGCAGGCGTCATCCAAGACTCGCGATATTACAGGTGGTCTACCGCGCGTCGCGGATCTCTTTGAGGCTCGTAAGCCGAAAGAGCCCGCGATCATGGCGGAGCACACGGGTACGGTCAGCTTCGGTAAGGAAACTAAGGGTAAACGTCGTTTGGTCATTACCGGCGAGACAGACGGTTACGAAGAGTTGATTCCGAAATGGCGTCACCTCAACGTATTCGAGGGTGAGCAGGTCGCAAGAGGCGAGATCATCGCTGATGGTGAGCCGAATCCCCACGACATTCTGCGCTTGCGCGGTGTTGAGAATCTCGCGAACTACCTCGTTAAGGAAATTCAGGACGTTTATCGTCTTCAGGGCGTGAAAATCAATGACAAGCACATCGAGGTGATCATTCGCCAGATGCTGCGGAAGGTCATTGTTGCCACACCGGGTGAGAGTAACTTCCTGCGCGGCGAACAGATCGATAAAGCACGCTTCTTCGAAGTCGAAGAGCAGCTGGTGGCTCAGAAAAAAGAGCCATTGACCATCGATCCTGTTCTTTTGGGTATCACGAAAGCGTCGCTTGCGACCGAATCGTTTATCTCAGCGGCGTCTTTCCAGGAAACGACTCGTGTATTGACCGAAGCATCGGTGCGCGGATTGCGCGACGACCTTCGCGGACTCAAAGAGAACGTTATCGTGGGTCGCTTGATTCCGGCGGGAACTGGATTCGCGCATCACGCCGATCGTCGGCGCACGCGTGAGCAGGATCTGGCGGACCAGCTGAATTTGCTCCAGGAAACGCAAAACGCGGAGGCCGAAGCGGCCGCTGCTCTCGAAGCGATTGACAATGACGCCGAAGCTGAGGTTGCTGCAGACGTTGAAGTTGGTGCAGACGGTGAAGTTGCGGTCGATGCCGAAGTGGCAGTTGCGGCAGTTGCGGCAGGTGATGCCGGTGCAGCCGAAGAGGGTGGTGAAGAAACAACGACAGCCTAATAAAATCAACAACTTATAGGCCCTGGTGGGCTCGACGTGATACTGGCTTGACACTGAGTTGCTCGCATCACTAAAATGCCCGCCCTTAATACTAAGGGCTCACCGACAGGTGGGCCCTCGTTTTGTAGGGCTCGCCAACAGGCGGGCCCTGATTATTTCAGCCAAAAGAAGAGTGAAGGCCCATGGCCACAGTAAATCAGTTAGTACGTAATGCACGCTCGGTTAAACGCGCAAAAAGCACAGTGCCTGCACTTGATGCAAGCCCGCAAAAACGCGGTGTTTGCACACGTGTCTACACGACAACACCCAAAAAGCCGAATTCGGCTATGCGTAAGGTTGCTCGTGTGCGTCTGACGAACGGATTTGAAGTCACAAGCTACATCGGCGGCGAAGGTCACAACCTGCAAGAGCATAGTGTTGTGTTGATTCGCGGTGGTCGTGTCAAGGATTTGCCTGGTGTTCGTTACCATACTGTCCGCGGCACGCTCGATTGCTCCGGCGTTGCCGATCGTCGTCAAGGACGTTCCAAGTACGGAACGAAACGTCCGAAGTCCTAAGGCCGTCCTAAGTCATAACATTAGAGATTTAAAGCAATGTCCAGAAGAACACAGGCCCCTAAACGAACGATTCTGCCCGATCCCAAGTACGGTAGTGATTTGCTCGCGAAATTCATGAACATGATCATGAACGACGGCAAGAAATCCGTAGCCGAGCGCATCATATACGGCGCATTGGATCGCATCTCCGATCGTGAGACACAGACAGGCGAAAAAGCGCTTGAGCTGCTCGAAACAGCGCTCGAGAACGTGAAGCCGGTCGTCGAGGTGAAATCACGTCGCGTTGGTGGTGCTACCTACCAGGTACCGGTTGAAGTACGTCCGGCCCGTCGTCAGACACTTGCGATGCGTTGGGTGATCGAGGCTGCACGTAAACGCAGTGAAAAATCGATGGCCCATCGTCTTGCGCACGAACTGCTTGATGCAGCTGAGAATCGCGGTACGGCGGTCAAAAAGAAAGAAGACACCCACCGTATGGCCGAAGCTAACAAGGCATTCTCCCACTACCGTTGGTGAGGCTTCTGCCGTGGCTCGCACTACCCCCATCGAGCGGTACCGGAATATCGGTATCATGGCGCATATTGATGCGGGCAAGACGACTACGACTGAGCGCGTTCTTTTCTATACGGGCGTTTCGCACAAAATAGGTGAAGTTCATCACGGCGCAGCCGTCATGGACTGGATGGAGCAGGAACAGGAGCGCGGCATTACGATTACGTCGGCTGCGACCACCTGCTTCTGGTCTGGAATGGACAAGCAGTACGACGAGCACCGCATCAACATCATTGATACCCCGGGGCACGTTGATTTTACGATCGAAGTCGAGCGCTCCTTGCGGGTGCTTGATGGTGCAGTGACCGTTTTGTGCGCGGTTGGCGGCGTAGAACCACAGACCGAGACGGTTTGGCGACAAGGCGATAAATACGGCGTACCGCGCCTCGTCTTCGTCAACAAGATGGATCGGACCGGCGCAGACTACCTGCGCGTGGTTGATCAGCTGGTCGAGCGACTGGGTGCAAATCCGGTACCGATTCAACTGCCTATCGGCGCAGAAGAGAATTTTGCCGGTGTCGTTGATCTGATCACGATGCGGGCGTTGTACTGGGATGAGAGCGACATGGGAATGACCTATGAAGCTCGGGAAATCCCCGAAGAGCTGCAGGCAGACGCGGTTGCCTGGCGCGAAAAAATGATTGAGTCGGCGGCTGAAGGCGACGAGGAGCTTTTGGAGAAGTTCCTTGGCGATACGGAACTCACGGAGGATGAGATTCGTAGAGGGCTTCGGAAGCGGACATTGTCGGGCGAGATTGTCGTTGTGATGTGTGGCTCGGCATTTAAAAACAAAGGCGTACAGGCCATGCTCGATGCGGTAGTCGAGTTCATGCCTTCGCCGCTTGATGTACCGGCAATATTGGGCATCAATGATGATGACACGGAAGGTGAGCGTCACGCGGACGATACGGAACCGTTCGCTGCGTTGGCATTCAAGATTGCGACGGATCCGTTCGTCGGCAATCTAACGTTCTTCCGAGTGTATTCAGGAGTATTGAACTCCGGGGACACGATTTTCAACCCGGTAAAGGGCAAGAAAGAGCGCGTTGGGCGAATTTTGCAGATGCACGCGAATGATCGTAAAGAGATCAAGGAAGTTCGCGCCGGAGATATAGCAGCAGCGGTTGGCATGAAGGATGTTACGACCGGCGACACGCTCTGCGATATCAAACAAAAAATTACGCTTGAGCGCATGGAGTTTCCGGAACCGGTTATCTCTGTAGCGGTTGAGCCAAGAACGAAGCCTGACCAGGAAAAGATGGGTGTCGCGATGCAAAAGCTCGCGAAAGAAGACCCGTCTTTTCGTGTTCATACGGACGAGGAGTCCGGGCAGACGATCATTTCGGGAATGGGCGAACTCCATCTCGATATCATCGTCGATCGAATGAAGCGTGAGTTTCAGGTCGAGGCCAACGTAGGTAAGCCGCAGGTCGCGTATCGCGAGACGATACGCAAGACGGTGGAGCAGGAAGGTAAGTTTGTTCGGCAATCGGGCGGTCGCGGTCAATATGGCCATGTCTACCTGAAAATAGAGCCGCTGCCTGCCGGTGAGGGATACGAGTTCGTCAACGGAATCGTTGGTGGTGTCGTGCCCAGAGAGTATATTCCGGCCGTTGACCGTGGTGTGCAGGAACAGATGGAAAATGGTGTGGTTGCTGGCTATCCGATGATGGATTGCAAGGTTACTTTGTATGACGGCTCATACCATGATGTTGACTCAAGCGAGATGGCGTTTAAGATAGCCGGCTCGATGGGCTTTCGGGAAGGCGCCACTAATGCTAACCCGGTGCTGCTTGAGCCAATCATGAAGGTTGAGGTGGTAACACCTGAAGATTATATGGGAGACGTGATGGGCGATTTGAACCGTCGTCGCGGTCTGCCGCAAGGCATGGAAGACACGCCCTCGGGCAAGACGATCCGTGCAGAAGTACCGCTGGCCGAGATGTTCGGTTATGCCACGGACCTGCGTTCGATGAGCCAGGGACGTGCTGTGTACTCAATGGAGTTTGAGAAGTATTCGGAAGTGCCGCAGAATGTTGCGGACACAGTGATTCGAAAATAGTAGGAGCGCGTCTTTCGCGCGATTTTTTAACGGTTTTAAGCTTAGGCGCAGGTAAAGACTCATGTCTAAAGAAAAATTTGAGAGAAATAAGCCCCATATGAACGTTGGCACGAT
>CAZMRZ010000066.1:0-15265 GCA_964568835.1 uncultured Woeseiaceae bacterium
ACGATAATCGCCGCACACAGCCCAAAACTGGGCCAATCCACTCGGCTCTGCTCCATGCAACCCCCTGTTTTTATTCTTGTTTATTCGATGGCGAGAATCACCGCTCCACGAATACTACCTTGTTCAACGACCTCATTGCTGTTCACAATCTCGTCGAGAGGCATCGTGGCCGCGATGCGGTGCGACAGGGAGTCATTGCAGAGCGCCCGATCGATATCGGCAATGGCCTGTTGTTTCGCTGATTCAGGCATCGCGTAGACAATGATGGTTCGGATCGTCAGGTCCTTGTACATCATTTGGAAGAACGGAAGCTTGGGTTCCGGTATCTGGGTGGAAGAGTAAGTAGCAATAACGCCGCCGACTTTGAGCACCTCAACGGTGACGGGCAGGTTTGTTCCAAACTCCACGTCGACGACTCGATCCACTGGTTCGCCACCCGTGACGGCCGTAATCTGGCCAACAACATCGTCCCCCCGATGATTGACGACATGATGTGCGCCGGCATCTTTACAGGCGGCCTTATCCACTTCGTTGCTCGCCGTCGCGATCACAGTTGCACCGGCCTGACTTGCCCATTGCACGGCATAATGGCCGACGCGACCGGCACCGCCGGTTACCAACATAGTCTGTCCGGCGACGTTGCCATCTGCGAATACTGCTCGATGCGCCGTCATGACAGGTATGCCGAGACATGCACCAACTTCAAAACTGGCGTTGTCTGCCAACCTGGGTGCACGGCTCTCATCGATGGCTACATACTCTGCTGCAGTTCCAAAGCGACGTGCGAACTGGGCCTGGTAAAGCCAGACTCGCTCGCCGATGCGACCTGATTCAACGCCCTCACCGACGGCCTCGATAACGCCGGCGCCATCGCTGTTCGGGATGACGTGTCCACCGTCCAGAAGATTGGGAAACGCACCGGCGCGCTTTTTTACATCCGAAGGATTGACGCCGCTCGTGTGTACGCGAACGAGAACTTCGCCGGGACCGGCGGACGGTTTGTCCAGTTCGCCCACTTGCAAAACATCCTCGGCCGTCCCAAAGGACTCAAACCATGCTGCACGCATTCAATGTCTCCACTTCGAATCGTTGGCTAAGTTAGCCAGTTCAAGAATCCTTCCGTATGTCCGTCTACAGAAAGGGCTTGCCCTGAGATCCTCGACGCCTGATCTGACGCGAGGTAGAGAACTGTATCAGCAACCTCGTCGGCCGAGGCGAAAGAACGCATCGACGTCTGCCGCAAATAGACGTCGCGAACTTCTTTTCTGGTAAGTCCTCTTTGCTCTGCTTCGTTCGCGATAACGCCTTCAATGCGAGGTCCCTCAACGCTGGTCGGGCACACCGCATTGACGCGGATTCCATCGGGCCCGAGCTCCATCGCCCAGGTTTTGGTCAGCCCAATCTGGGCCCACTTGCTGGCAACGTAAGGCGATCGCAAGGGACAACCCATCAACGCGGCAGTCGAGGCAACATTAATGATGGATGCGTCGGATGACTTTCTCAGCAATGGGATCGCCCGTTTGGCCACATAAAACGTGCCGCTTAAGTTGATTTGTATGCATTCATCCCAGCCATCTTCGTCGCAATCTTCAATCCGTGCGGCGGGCCCTGCGATGCCGGCGTTGTTGACCAAGACATCGAGACCGCCGTGGGCGTCGAGAAGCTCAGCGAATACATGATCAACGTCACTCCTGCGACCGACGTCGGCAATCGTCGAAGTTGCCTTGGGGTTCTTCGCTTGAAATTCTTCGACGTTCTCTCTCGATGAGTCGCAGATGTGCACGCTATCGCCCCGCTCCAGAAAGCGTTCCGCCATGCGCCGACCGATGCCCGACGCGGCTCCGGTAATGAGTACAACCTTGCTGTCCGCCATCGTTACTCTGTTTCCACAAAGGTCTCGTCGAGGACCTTGAAGACTGCGTCCTGAAGCGAGACTTCACTGTAGTCTTCCTTGGCGTAACTGGTGAATACGGCAACGACATCTCGTTCCGGATGAATAACGAGGCCCTGACCACCCCAGCCGCCATGCGCCAGGTAGCCGCTCTTATAAACTTCGCCCCAGGCATACGCATTGTGTTTGACGGGACTGTCTTCCGGGCTGCCGGCGTTGCGTAACAATTCAGGGTGGCCATCGTTGAATAAGACGTCGAGATGTTCGTCCGAAATGATCTTCTTGTCCGATACCACCGTATAGCTCGGCGTGTAGAGAAGACCGAAGCGAGCGAGATCTCGCAGTTTGCTGAAAAAACCACCATGAGAGACGGCGATGCCGTAACGGTAGGCAAAGAAACCAGCGTCATTCTCAGCGCCGATGTTGTACCAGAACTCTTTGGTAATGGCGTCCTGATAGGGGTAGCCGGTGACTTCTTCGACTAACCACATCAACAAAAAGTTTGTGCCGCCGGAATAGACAAATTTCTCTCCCTGAGGGCCGGTGCGTTCGATTTCGACGTTCGCCAGGTAGTCGTACGGATTGTCCGGAGCATCCGCGGTGCGAAGGTTGTCGCCGATGGCCATCGAGTACTGGTAGTAACAAGAGTCCACATCTTCATAATTCTCGGCGCAGTCAACGCCGGTGGCCATGTCGAGCACGTTACGAACGGTAGTGCCCGCGTGCACTGAATCGGCGAGCGCTGGAACGTAGAAGTCGATCGGCTTCGACACATCAACCAGTCCACGTTCCTCGAGAAGGCGGACGACGGCTCCCGCCATGACCTTGGTCGTCGACCAATAGGTTGGTTTCTCGTATTCCTGCATGCGTGGATAGGATTCGAAGGCGATTTTCCCCTCGTGCAGAATAACCACGCCCATTGCGGTTGAGTGGTCACTTTCAATGAACTGTGCAAAAGGCATTGGCCCGTCCGGAGTATTAATCTCGACAGCGCCGATTTCCTTCACAGGTGCATGCTCGAGTTCACGGACGGGACCGTTTCTGTACACCGGTACCGACGGGAACATCTGCTGGACATGCCGATGCATCCAGCCCATCTCCGGACCGCGAACATTCCACCAGTGTTCGTCAGGCGGAATCTTGCGGTGATGCTCCATAACCGCAGTCTGAGATTCGTCCGGTTGAAACCCGGTCGACGAAACGGTTTGTTGCTCGGCGCAGGCGGCGAATACCGGGGTGAGCAGCGATACAATTAAAAGGTACTTAGCGTTGAACGATGGCATCCAGACCGCCCTCCTCGTTGGAATAGGGGATTAGAGAAAAGCCGTAGTGATACGAGCTCTTGTTCAGAGAATATTTTTGCAGCGTTCGTTTGCCCCAGGAGTCATCGCCGCCGACGCCCATCTGTCCCAGGTCGATATCGAGCGAAATCAAGTCGCGAGGCTTAATGTCGTTGACGTGGACATTGACGCGCTCACCGTTTACTCGGGCGCCCTCACCATCTTCGCTGGTAATGGCGATCTTCACGGGCGGAACGAAATCGATAAGTCGATTGTGGCTAACGCCGAAACTGATCAAGCCGTCCGCTCTGACCAGCAGTCCATTGTCAGCACCACTGAGCGATAGCCAGCGAACGTCGGTTTTGTAGCCATTCTCCTGCGGCCGCATATAGGGCACGTAGTGATCGGCCACGGTGTTCGTGTAACGGCCGACATTCGCAGATTCGTTTCGGTCGCTGTAGTTTTCATGTGGCCCTCGACCAAACCATTCGACCTGATCGAGAGAGCGCGCCAATTCGACATTCATCCCGACACGCGGCATTACGGGCTGGTCAGGATCGCGAGTGAATGTGTTGTCGACATTGACCTGGCCATCGGCCGTGATTTCATAGTCCGCGATCCATGTCGCGAGAGGCTCGCCGGCATCACTGCTGAATGAGTAGGTCGCAGTTACTTTCGCGCAGCATGGGTTATCCGTGTTCACCACAAAAGACTCGAGGGTTCGGTTTCTGCCGGCCTGCCCCCAAACAGCCGCCCAGTCGGGCATGTAGTTTCCGAAGTCGTTGTCAGTCGGCGCGCGCCAGAAATTCGGCGTCAACGGAGCCAGAAGCATTTCGGCGCCGGAGCGATTTACAGAGCTGAGCAGACCGGATTCCGTACTGAATTCGACGGTCATATTGCTGCTGCTAATTGATACGGTCGAATCGCCTTGCTGTACCTCTACGTTGCCGGCGATGTATTCATCCATAAAGCCGCCTGACATGGGCGGCACCGGTAATGTGAACTGCTGTTCTGCAACGACGTGACCTGCTGGCTGTAGCCCCCGAGCCTCGGTCGATATCAGTTGTAGCAGGAGGTGATGCTCCGGCCCCGCACGTAGTGAGCGCATGTTGTAGGGCAGCCATAGGTGCGATGAGGTCTCGGCGGCGACATCGAGATCATCAACAACTCCACGTTGAGTAACCGAGGCATCCTCGCTTAGTGACCAGTGCAATTCGAATTCGCCCAGGTTGGTGAAGTCGTAATTATTGTGAATCGTCAGATCACCGGTGATCAGGCTGTTCGCCTCGAAGTCGACGTGCTGATAAACGCGCTTCACCTCCCAAAACGCGGGCTGCACACGCCGATCGGGGAAGACCAGGCCGTTGAAGTTGAAGTTGCCACTGGATGGCACGTCCGCCGGACCGTAGTCGCCACCATAGGTCCAGTAGGGAACGCCATCCTCATCATGTTCGATCAGCCCTTGATCCACCCAGTCCCAGATGAATCCGCCGGCCAGAATGTCGTGCTTGTTTATGACGTCCCAGTATTCCCGCAGGTTTCCGGAGCTGTTGCCCATCGCGTGAGAGTACTCGATCAGAACCATCGGGCGATCGTTGTGCGTCTGCGCATACTGCTCAAGGTCCCAGTGCCGCCAGTACATGCTGGAGTGAAAGTCTGAGTGACGTTCGCCCACTTCCTCGATATTGCCTTCGGTTTCGTATTGCACGGGTCGCGACAGGTCGCGTGACTTGATCCAGTTGTAGGTTGCGCCGAGGTTGACGCCGTCGCCAGCCTCATTGCCCAATGACCAGATGACAACGGCTGGATAGTTCTTTGATCGCTCGAGCATGCGTTTGGTGCGATCGAGGTGGTGCTCCTTCCAGTGGGGTTTGTTGCCGAGCGTCTTGTCATGGTCGTAGCCATAGCCGTGACTTTCAATGTTGGCCTCGTCCACCATGTACAGGCCGTGTTCGCTAACGAGTTCGTACCAGCGCTCCTGTTGCGGGTAGTGCGAGTTACGAACCGCGTTCATGTTTGCCGCCTTCATCAGCTGAATGTCTTTCAGCATTGTTGCTTCGTCGACAACGTGCCCCGTGACTTCATGATGCTCGTGCAAGTTCACGCCCTTGAGTTTCACCAACCTGCCGTTGACCATGAAGCGGCCGTTCGCAATTTCAACGGTGCGAAAACCGATCTTCTGCGATATCACTTCGTCGCCCAGACTCACAGAAAGCGAGTACTGATTCGGGTATTCGGCAGACCACTGTCGGACGTTGCTGATGGTGGTCGCGAACGAATAGTCAGTGCTGCCCGTTTGCAGCTCTATTTCGGCGCTTTGACTGTAGACGACTCTATCCGCGTCGCGTATCTCGACGTTCACGGCTTGCGTCATTGCCTCGCCATAGTCATTGGCGAGCGAGAGGTCTATTCGAAAGTTGCCGTCTGTGTAGTTGTTGGAGAGATCGGCATGCACGAAGTAATCGCGCACGCGCATTTTCGGTCGCGCAACCAGGGAAACATCGCGTTGAATGCCGCTGAGCGACCAGAAGTCCTGATCTTCGAGATAGCTGCCCGTGCTCCAGCGATACACTTCCACCGCGATAGAGTTGCTGCCAGCGGTGACCTTGTCAGTAACCCGGAATTCAGAGGCCGTCTTACTGCCTTCGCTATAGCCAACATATTCGCCATTTATCCAGACATAAAAGGCGGAGCTGACCGCGCCGAACTGCAGAAACACTTCATCGCCGTCCCAACTCTCAGGCACGTCAAAGTCCCGTCGGTAGGAACCAACAGGGTTCTTCTCCGTTGGTACGTTCGGCTCATCTATTTCGAATGGGTAGGGCACGTTGATGTAAATCGGATAGCCGTAGCCGTGGCGTTCCCAGTTGGATGGCACGGGAATGTCGGCCCATTGGCTGACATCAAATGACTCTTCGTGGAAATTTGCGATGCGACCCGCGGGTGAGTCGGAGTAACTGAATTTCCAGTCGCCGTTCAATGACAACAGGTGATCCGTCGATGTATCGGCGCGCGCCGGCATGAACATCGCGCGTGGTGCTTCGGTGTTCTCGCGAATGATGTCTATGTCATTCCACGCAGGGCGTTCCGCCCGGTCTGTACAAGCGGAGGAAAGAACGAGCACCGCGCAGGAAAGAATCAGTTTTTTCATGTTGCTATCTCAGGTGTTGAATGTAGCGCGTAGTCGTTCGGCGGCCACTTCGGGTGTGAGGTCGCGCTGCGGCATACCTAATAACTCGAAGCCGACCAAGTGCTTCTTTATTGTTGCGGATCGCAGCAACGGTGGAAATATGTGTATATGAAATTGCCACTCTGGACTTGCGCTGTTGCAAGGGGCGGCATGAAAGCCCATCGAATACGGTGCGGAAGTGTCGAACAGCCGGTCGTTCGCCCCCAGCGATTCCTTCAGCATGGATGCCAGCGCGGCAACCTCATCGTGCGAGAGGTCGTCTGGTGAGGCGACGTGGCGTCGAGGAAGAATAAGCTGCTCAAATGGCCAGGTGGCCCAATAGGGAACCAGCGCGACGAAGTGCTCATTACTACAAACCAGTCGTGCACCGTCCGCCAGTTCTGAGTCGAGGTAGTCGAGTAACAGGGGCGATCCTGTTGCCTCGTGGTGCGCCCGCTGGCATTCGATTTCCTTAACGACCTCGCACGGCAGGTTCTCCGTCGCCCAGATCTGCGCGTGCGGATGTTGATTGCTGCACCCCATCATCTCGCCACGGTTTTCGAAGACCTGCACATAAGCAAACTGTTCGCTTGATGATAGCGTGGCGAAGTCCGCAATGATCGCGTCGAGTGCAGAAACGATGTCCGCATGGTCCATCGTCGACAGTCGTTCGTTGTGTTTTTCGGAAAAACACACGACGCGGCACCGGCCGGACTCGCTTCTCGATTGAAAAAACGGGCTGTCGTTCGATTCAATGTTGCTCTCGCCTGACAGAGCCGGGAAATCATTATCGAAAATATAGGGGCCCGTGTAATCCGGGTTGCGTTCGCCGTTAGCACGCTCGCTGCCGGCGCACAGATAACAGGATGGGTCGTGCGATGGTTCATCGGAGGGTGCGACCGACTCCGTCTGGCCTTGCCAGGGTCGCAGCGTCCGGTGCGGGGACACGAGTACCCACTCCCCGGTCAGTATGTTCTTGCGGGCATGCGATTGGTCTTGGCTGCTCATTACTGAATCACGCGTCCCGCAGGATCAGAAGGCTCAACGACATGAACCCAGGGGTCGGCACCACTTGCTTGATGATATTCAGCCGTCACCTGTCGTTGTACTGCGTCGAGATGTTCGTCGGTCGTAAGACACAGTACACATCCACCAAATCCGCCGCCAATCTGGCGCGAGCCCAATACGCCTTCGCAGGTGTCAGCGATGCTGACCAGTTGATCTACCGGGCCGCAGCTAATCTCAAAATCATCTCTGAGGCTGGCGTGCGACTGGCTGATGAGGCGGCCGAGGGCCTCGAGGTTGGCTGCTTGCAATGCGTCAAAAGCGTCGAGCACCCGTTGGTTCTCGGTAATGATGTGGCGCGCGCGCCGGTACAAAATATCGCCCAGCCCCTGTTTATCGGCTTCGAGCATTTCGGGAGAGACGTCACGCAGCGCGCTTACGTCCGCATTGCTTTTCGAAATGACGGCGACGGCCGCAACGCATTCACTGGCTCGTTCGTTGTAGTTGCTGTCCGGTAGCTGGTGCCGTACGCCACTATCAACGACAAGCAGCCGGGCATTTTCCGGAATGTCCGCATGTTTCACGTCGAGGGTTCGGCAATCAATGAGCATTCCCCGGCCGCGCTCACAACCAGCAATGGCCAACTGATCCATGATGCCGCAGTTAACGCCGGCGAAGCGGATTTCGGCGAGCTGACAAATTTGCGCGATCTTTTCGGCAGGTAACGCGGCACCGGCGACGTCGAGCAAGGCGACGGCGATTCCAACCTCGAAGGAGGCAGATGAGCTCAGTCCACCGCCAATCGGAATGTCTCCATTGATTTCGATGTCTGCACCGACCAGACGCGTACCGTGCGCTTCGATTTCGACGGCGACGCCACGCGCGTAATCAGCCCAGCCGGGCGCGGCGCTGATCGCGACGTTATCCAGACTGAATGATTTTTCGTCTTGCAGGTTGCGTGAAGACAACCGGACCTGCCTGTCATCGCGCCGCTCGGCGAACACGTTGGTGCAGGCAGACGTTGTCGTTGGCAAGACAAAGCCGTCGTTGTAGTCGGTGTGCTCGCCAACAATATTCACACGACCGGGAGCGCGGTATTGCACGGCGTTCACCTCGTGATGTAAGAAATTCTTCCAAGAATAGTTGACGATGACCCCATGTAGAATGGACTTTTGGAGAAAGTTGATGGATATTCTTACGACATTCGAGGCGATTCAGAGCCACCATGGCAGTCAAGCACTTACGAGAGGGATTCGCGGGGCAGGACATGTTCGTCATTCCGCGCTCCGTTCTGACCGAGGCAAGTCGCCATCCGCTGGTGCGTTCGGCCTACCCAACCGACATAGGCTGGTTTCCAGCGGCAGAACACCACTACAGAAATCGGGATGAGGGTGCCGGACAAGATCATTTGATAATGTGTCTCGACGGTCACGGCTATGCAGTCGTTGACGGTCAGGAGGCACACCTCAGGGCCGGCGAGCTACTGATCATTCCGCGCAACACACCTCACACCTACTGGGCGGCGGACGATAAACCGTGGTCGATCTATTGGGTGCACTTTCGTGGTGATGACGCAGGCTATTACGTGGATCGAATTCCGCGGACCGGCCAGCCAGTGCCGATCGACACGGCGGCACTGGCCGAGGCTGAGCGTTTGTTTCGGTATTGTCTTGATGCGCTGTATGAAGGCTACGGACTCCCGACGCTAATCTATGCGGCGCAGTCCGTGCAACACATATTGTCGCTGCTCCTGTACCGCAATCAGGCATTGCCCATGGAGCAGCGCAAGAAACATCGTCGCTCCAGTCTCGACTCGATCGTCGCATTCATGCAGATCAACCTGTGTGAGCCACTGCGACTGGAGGATTTCGCGAAAGAGGCCGGGATGTCCGTCAGCCATTTTTCGGAGCTCTTTCGAGTTCAGACAGGGCAGTCGCCGATGGCCTATTTCATCGACATCCGCATCCGTCATGCGTGCCGGCTGCTGGACCACAGCCCCCAGCCGGTAAAGTCAGTGGCAATCGAGTGCGGTTATCGAGACCCCTACTATTTTTCCCGGGTCTTCAAGAAGGTCATGGGCTCGTCGCCCGAGAAATACCGCGCCATAAAGAAGGGCTGATACCGGGGGATATTCCAAATCCTTATGCGGCTGTCGGCCTGGTTAGCTCGAAAACACATATTTGACAGGCCTCAGAGCCGACGGACTCGGATAACCCGCCTTCGTAAGATTATCCATCATTCAGTAGCAACATCCATTGGCTGACTTACGGGGCCATGCCAATATCAAAGAGATATTTATGTCATCAAACTCGGGGGATCGATCGATGACCGACGAAACAAAAGCAACGTCAAAAACCGTCCTGAAATTATCGCCTGTTGCGGCTTCTGTGGTCGCCGCATTGCAGCCGGCTGGTACGGCGCTGGCGCAGGACAACGCTGAATTCACACTTGATGAAATCATCGTCACCGCGACCAAGCGGGAGTCCAACCTGCAGACTTTGGGCCAGAGTATTTCAGCGCTTAGTGGCACGGATATCGATAAGAAGGCCATTTTGTCGATGGAAGACCTGGTTGCATCGATTCCCAGCGTCACGATTGCTTCGTCTCAACCCGGTCGAAACACGATTATTTTCCGCGGCATGTCTACGGGTACTGACGAGTGGCGAACGGACAGCCCTGTTGCGGTCTATCTCGATGAACAGCCCATGACGGCTATTTCGCAGCAAATCGATCCTCGCATGGTGGACATCAATCGTGTCGAGGCGATGCCTGGACCACAAGGTACGTTGTTTGGCGCGAGCTCGACCTCTGGAACGCTGCGTATTATCACCAACAAACCGGACCTGAATGAGTTCTCGGGCGCTGTCGAAGGGACCGTCAAGACGACGAAAGACGGGGACGAGAGCTACGACATTAATGGTCATCTGAATATTCCGCTGTCCGATCAACTTGGCATCCGATTGGTTGCGTATAACGCGGAGGAAGGTGGCTGGGTAGACAATGTTCTCGGAACGGCTTTGACGGGCCTCGAAGACAACGCGGCACTCGTCGAGGACGACTTCAATAGCTGGAAAATCACCGGCGGTCGATTGACTGCGAAACTCGAGTGGAATGATGAGTGGTCGACCTTGTTGACGGTCATGACGCAGAAAACCGAATCGACCGGCGCCTGGGGTACGGATCCAGCGCTGGGAATAGACGAGGTCACCACGTTCGTCAAAGAAAATCGCATTGACGATTGGGACACGATGGCGCTGACGATCAAGGGTGATCTCGGATTTGCTGAGTTCACAAGCTCGACCTCTTATGTCGATCGGTCGATGTCCTACGTCATTGATAACCATGTGTACGATAGTTACAAGAGCACGGCCGCTCATGATTGCTCATATCCCGGCTACCCCACGACGTGTTATCTAGGCGGTCTTTACGATCTCGATTACATCATAGGCTCTATTTTTAACGATCAAACGCAAACCCGGATTTCCCAGGAGATACGCCTTGCTTCGACGTCGGACAGTCGCTTGCAATGGATGGTCGGTGCGTTCTACGAAGATCAGGATGATGAGTGGTTCTATGGCTCAGTCACGCCGGGCCTCGGCAATACACCGGCGATGGCGTACGCGAACTACTGGGCGTATTACTACAATTATTATCAGGGCTTCGACATCGAATACCCGCTACCGAACAACGATATCTGGTGGGCGCAGGAATACAGCCGTAATGTGAAGCAAAAGGCTGTGTTTGGCGAGATGGGCTTCGACATCACCGATGCACTCACGGTCACTGTTGGTGGCCGATGGTTCGAAAACGAACGCTATCGATATGAGCGCAACACCTTTCCGCAGGAGTTTCCGGACTGGGGAAATTGGGCTTTGAATGGAATTGACGAAGTCGACGGCAAGACCGATAACACAACCTACAAGATTGGCGCTACCTGGCAGCTTAGTGATGACAACATGGTCTACGGCTTGTATAGCAACGGCTTCCGCCTCGGTGGCAACAACTCGGCACGCGCTTCAAATGCTGGTTTTGTTGAGCCCACCTATGAGCCGGACTCGATGGACAACTATGAGATCGGTCACAAGAGCACGTTCCTGAACGGGCGTCTTCGGGTCAATACATCCGTGTTTCATATGGTTTGGGACGACATTCAGCTGCCGCGGTACAACAACAACATCTGGTGGCAGAATGGAAATCTCAATGGTGGTCAGGCCGAGCAAACGGGCGTCGAATTATCCGTCGTCGCCGCGGTAACAGATAGATTCAAAATCACCACGAATCTATATGGTGGTGACGGTGAATATACCGAGGATATCCTTTCCTGGGATATTTCAAACGATGATCCCAATACGCCGGAAATCGAGCGCGAGGTTTTCCTCGATACGCCCGCCGGAACGCCAAAGCCCTTTGCGCCTGATTTCAAATACACGGTGGGTCTTGAGTACATGATTCCGGATGCTTGGGCCGGTGGGGATTTGTCATTCTACTATTACATCAATGGCCAGGCCGATTCGCATAATGACCGAGAATCGGCGCAGAATGGAACGGTCGATTTGCCGTCATGGAGCACCAGCAACATGACTGCCAGGTGGGAGTCGGGCGAGGGACTGGAGCTGTCGCTGCGTGTTCGCAATCTTTTCGACGAGCGCTATGTGCAATCCTATTCCAATGACACTGATTGGCAGGTCGAGGCCTACTGGCCCGGCGAAACTCGCTTCCGAGAAAGATATACCTATAACCGGCCGAGAGAAATCAGTCTGCAAGCCAGGTATAACTTCTAGTCAAGCTAATAACGACATCGGTTGTCCGTGGCTCCATGCAAGGCGAGAGTCACGGTGGCGTGTATCTCATCGACCTCGACCAACAACTGATCGATCAGGTCATTGACTGGAATACCGTCGATATTGACTGGCAGGGCCGCGGCTGGGACCGCGGCTTACGGGGCATCGCCTTCGATGGCGACGTCGTTTACATCGCCGCAAGTGATGAGCTTTTCGCGTACTCCCCGAAATTCGAGCTCATCAATTCCTGGAAGTGCAACTACCTCAAACACTGTCATGAGATCGCGGTGTATAAGCGCAAGCTCTACCTGACGTCGACAGGTTACGACAGCATCCTTGCCTTCGACCTCGACAAACAGGCGTTTAATTGGGCGCTGCACGTCGACACCGTCGGCTATCAGTTCAAAGGCGCGACCTACGATCCGAACGGCGACGATGGTCCCTTGTTGTTGAATAAGCTGCATATCAACAATGTGCACGCGAACGAAAACGGCATGTACATCGCAGGCACCAACACTGGCGGCATGTTGTTTTTCAATGGTGAAGCCATACAGATGTCCGCAACGTTACCAGAGGGCACCCATAACGCACGGCCATTCCGAGACGGCGTTCTTTTCAATGACACGCGATCAAATTTCGTTCGCTTTGTCACAGAGATCGGCGAAGAAGATCGGGCAATGAAAGTGCCTACCTACGATCGCTCGGAGCTCGTCGGTAAGGATCTGGACGATTCAAATATAGCCCGCCAGGGGTGGGGCCGCGGACTTTGCCCGCTAACCGACCACGTCATAGCGGCTGGTTCTTCGCCGTCGACAATCGCTGTGCATGATTTGAAGGCGAACGAAACAGTACTGCGCGTTAGCCTGTCGATGGATGTAAGGAATGCTATTCATGGCCTTGAGGTATGGCCCTTCTGAGCCGCTAAAGGCCCGCGTCTTGAACGACCTTCGGCAGGTCGTCGATGACATCGGCCAGTTGCATTTGCCATTCGCCGAGATGGCTTTCATATTTGCGCCACTTGCCCATTCCGCCCGTGTAAATAGGCTGACGCACCTGTTCTGAACTTGCCGTTTTCACCGCGCGTTCTGTTTCGTAAAAACGCAGACACTGCTCTTCGAACGGCAGCCCGCAATGATCAAGAATACGGTGAACCTGACCCTCCAGGTCCGTCACTGTTTCTTCGTAGTGCACGTCGAGGACCTTGCCTGGCAATACAGAGTGCCAGTGAAGCATCATCTCGTGATATTCCTCGTAGTACATGCCAAGCTCGATCATGTCGTAAGTAAAGTTCTGGCCGCGACCAAAAAGCTGCTTGTACGACCCGAGGCAACTGTCGAGCGGATGGCGACGTGCGTTGATGATCTTCGCATTTGGCATCGATAGCGCAACGAACCCAACCAACGGAAAATTGTTTGGCATCTTGTCTGTAAAAAACGGCTTGTCAGTAATTCGATGGCGCTGAGTTTTATCAAGATACTCTTTGCCGTATCCGCGCCAGTCGCGAGGGGAGAGATCGACAAGCGACGCGGGAAAACGGACGCCATCCGTTCGATAGCGGCCAATTTGATGCGAAACCTCGCTAAGTTCAGACAGCTCCGCCGTGCCCTCTACCTGGCTGTGGCTTGCAAGGATTTGCTCGACCAGAGTGGATCCAGATCTCGGGAGTCCAACAATGAAGATCGGATCGGGTGCGTCGAAGCCATGGCCCTCATGTTTCCTCACGAAGTCGTCGCTAAAAATCTCAATTATTTTGCGATCTTTTATTTCACGCACGATCGGATCATGGCCCACAAGGCCGCGTTGTTTCTGATTGCCACTGTGATAGTAGTGCCAGGCCTTTTCGTAATCCTTCTTGTCCTCATAAGCCTTGCCGAGTGAGAAGCGAAAATGAACATCGGCACTGTCATCCAGCTTGCCCGTTTCCAACTGCTGTTCCATAGACGCAACTTCGTGATCTTCGAAATTGAAAATCTTGAGATTGGCCATGCTCCAATAAGACTCACCGAAATCGGGTCTGAGCTCCACCGCCTTGCGGTATTCACGCAATGCGGCAGGCTGATCCCCAAGCGTCTTGAGGGCATGTGCGAGACTCATGTGAGTTCCGGCAATGTTGGGCGATAGCTCGATCGACCTCGAAAACGCTTCCGTCGCAGGGTCGGGATGACCGGCCAATGCCTCGGCGCTGCCCAGGCACGCCCAGGCTTCCGGTGCCTCATCGTTCAGTTTGAGTGCATCCCTGTAAACGTCGATCGCTGCAATGTACTTGTGATTCTTGACCAGCAAGACGCCAAGATTCAACGAGGCGCCCATGAAGTCGGGCGCGATCTGAACGGCTCGCCGAAGTAGCGCCTCTGCGTCGCCGAGATTGGTATCTTTCTTGACGTACACCTGTGCCAGAAACCGCATTGCGTCGACGTTGTCCGGCGCTACTCGTAATGCCTCCCGAAGTATCTCAATAGCCTGATCGAGGCGCCCGGCTCGGTAGTGCTCTGCACCGACAGCAACGGCCCCCTTGCCGGGATCCTTCTCGAAAAAGGCCTCGAATGCATCGTCAGCCTCTTCGCCACGGCCGGCCGCCGCCAACGCTTGCCCCAGTCGTTTGTGGGCAGTTGGCCTGGAGGGATCCAGTCGAACGGCCTTCTCAAACGATTCTATCGCGAGAGCAAGCCTGCCCTCCGAGACGAGAAGTGCGCCCAAGTCTTCGTGAAGCGGTGCGAACCCGGGCCGAAGCTCAATGGCGAAAGTGATCGACTCTTTTGCTTCATCGGACAAATTGAGCTTTCCTGCTGCGTGACTGAGCATTCGCAAGTGATCAATGCAGCCCGGTGAAACGCTGAGGTACTCGCGACACACTTTCGCAGCTGCCGCGGGTTTGTTCCCAGTCATCAACGCCAGGACCTTGTTAAGGCTCTGTTCCTTTTCCTGAATGTCGTCCACGTTTCGCCTGTACTCACTCGATGGGCAGGGTCACATTTTCCCCTATTCCGGAGGGCGCAGTCCAATGACTTTCACGTTATGATTCCGCTCATGAGTGAAACCCAGTCTCCGCTTCGGCTTCGCAAGAAACACGGTACCGGCGCAAAGCGTGATGTCACGTCCGCCGATGGCAAGCGCCTGGTGGACGCCCAGTCCCTTCGCA
>CAZMRZ010000067.1:0-7630 GCA_964568835.1 uncultured Woeseiaceae bacterium
CTGTGATCAGGGCCTCGGTAGAGACGCTATTCGATTACATCTTTAGCAACCAGGGTATGTCGCGAATGATCCTGCAGGAGAGCATGGCCCGGGAGTCGGCATTTCGTAAAGCGGCGGAGAAGCTGTTTGTAACGATGTCGAAAGACCTGCGGGACTTCCTGGTCTGGGATGCGCAGAAAAGAGGTGTACCGCTAAGTCATCCGCAACTCGCGGCAAACTCCGCCGTCGCCATTTTGTTCACAACCGGGATCGCGTTGCTGAACACGCCGGTCGAGGACCGCGATCGACGCATCGAAACCGCCGTAGTCCAGTTGCGGATGATCATGCGGGGTGCTGAAGCGATGGGGAAGGCGACCAGAGACTCCTAGTCGTTGTCGCTCCCATTTGTTCACCCGTTCTGGATATCGCGCAAGCTCCCGCCATCTGCTACCAGGCGTTCCAAGAGTGGCGACGGTCGCCAATACTCCTCGCCATGAAGTTCAGCGAACTCGCGGATCCGATCCAGTACCTTGTCAAGGCCGACCGCGTTTTCCGCCCAGTGCATTGGACCGCCACGCCAGGCTGGGAAGCCGTAGCCGCTGATGTACACGACGTCGATATCGGAGGCGCGGTAGGCTATGCCTTCGTGCAACACATCACAGCCGACGTTGAACAGTGAGTAAAAGCAACGCTCAATGACCTCTTCGTCGGTGATCTTGCGCTGTTTAATGCCGTATTTCTCAGCCGCCTCGACAATGAGCTTCTCAGTGATTGGCGACGGGACAGGCGTGCGGTTGCCAGGCTCGTAGTCGTAGACGCCGGCCCCGGTCTTTTGACCGAGACGACCCATTCCGACGAGTTGGTCGTACAAAAACGACGCACGAACGTCGTACTCGCTTTCGTCGAGTTGTTCGCGCAGGCGATATCCGATGTCGAGGCCAGCCATATCGGCCATGGCGATGACGCCCATCGGCATACCGAAACCGTATAAAACGCGATCGATCTGTTGCGGCGCGGCACCCTCCAGGAGCAGCATGTTCGCCTCGTGTGCATAGCCTGACAGCATGCGATTGCCGATAAAGCCCTGGCACACGCCCGCGACGGCGCCAACTTTGTTGATGCTCTTGCCGAGCTTGAGGACCGTTGCCAGCACTTCAGGCGCAGTCTTCTCCGCGCGGACGATTTCCAGCAGACGCATGATGTTGGCCGGAGAGAAAAAGTGCATGCCCAGCATGCGTTCCGGGTTGCTAACCACCGTCGCGATTTCGTTGATATCCAGATACGAGGTATTGCTGGCCAGAATAGCGTCCGGCCTGACAGTGTCGCTGAGTGTCGAGAAGACTTTCTTCTTGATGTCCATGTTCTCGAATACCGCCTCGATCACAAGATCGGCATCAGCGAGATCGCCATAGTCCGTAGTACCGGTGAGCAGCGCCATGCGTTCTTCGACTTGCGTGTCGCTGATACGACCCTTCTTCGCGCTGGCCTCGTAGTTTTTACGAATAATGCCGAGACCTTTCTCCAGAGCTTCGTCGGTCATCTCCAGTAGGGTGACCGGAATGCCGACATTGGCAAAGTTCATCGCGATACCGCCGCCCATCGTGCCCGCGCCGATCATCCCTACCGAATTGATGCGCTCAAGTTCCAGATCCTTGGGTAAGCCAGGAATTTTGGCGGCGACGCGTTCGGCGAAAAAGACATGCTGCAGGGCCTTCGACTGCGGGTCGGCAATGCACTCGAGGATCATTTTGCGCTCATATTTAGCGCCTTCGGCGAAGGGCATGCTGACGGCCGCCTCTACTGCCTTTATGGCGCGTTCAGGCGCATGCATGCCGCGGGTCCTGCGCGCGATCGACTTGCGAAAGGCCGCAAAATATTCTTCGTCGTACTTTGCCGCGTCCAGCGTCATCTCATGGCTTTTTCGGAGCGGTGCGTTTTCTGCGACCCGTTCTTCGGCATATTTCACGGCGGCCGATACGACGTCGCCGTCTTCGATGCGATCGATCGCGCCGGCCTCGAGCGCCTCCGCGGCAGACACGGGATTGCCGGACGTAATCAATTTCAGAGCGAAATCGACGCCCGTCAGTCGTGGCAGCCGCTGCGTGCCCTGAGCGCCGGGGACAATACCCAGTTTCACTTCCGGAAGCCCAATCTTGGTTGATGGCATCGCGATGCGGTAGTTACAGGCAAGTGCAACTTCGAGGCCACCGCCGAAGGTTGTTCCAAACAACGCCGCGACAATGAGTTTCGGACTGTCCCCCAGCGTGCTGACTACCTCGCCGAGGCTCGGCGGTTTCGGTCCACTACCAAACTCGGAAATGTCAGCGCCCGCCATGAACGTGCGGCCACGGCAGGCCAGCACCAGCGCTTCGATTTCGTCGTCAGCTGCAGCGGATTCGACCGCTGAGATGAGACCTTCGCGAACGGCATGCGAAATGGCATTGACCGGTGCATTGTCGATCCAGATGATCCCGATGGAACCGCGCTTCTCTATCGAACCCTGCATGCCTAGTCTCCTGAAATGACGCGCCAGTTTGACCGTTCTCGTCCTCACCGACAAGAGAACCGGCCGCTGCAGCCATCTGAATTCACCCAGCAGTAAGCCGTGCTACTGCGTACGGGTCAAAATGGGGGCTACGAAAAAAACATCGTATCGTTTTTCACTGGCGACGATATATGATTGTCGGAAGATAAGGAGAAACACCATGAACGAATTCCGACCAGAGTTGTTTGATCTGTCGATGTCGGCCGAGGCGCTGCCACTTCTGGATGCGGTCAAACGACACATTGCTGAAAACGTTGACCCGATCACCGAAGAGTTCCAAGCCTTGCAGAAGGAAAAGGACGATCCCTGGACCTGGCACCCAAGGCAGCTGGAGCTGCTCGAGAACGCCAAACAAAAGGCGAGGGACGCCGGTCTTTGGAATTTCTTCTTGCCTGACGCTGAGACCGGTGAAGGGTTGAAGAACCTCGACTATGCCTATCTGGCAGCCGAACTGGGCAAGAACCCGTTGTCCTCTCAGACCCTGAACTGCAGTGCGCCTGACACCGGCAACATGGAAGTGCTGGAGCGCGTCGGCACGCCGGAGCAAAAGGAAAAATGGTTGAAGCCTCTATTGGAGGGCAAGATTCGATCCGCATACGCAATGACGGAACCGGCAGTCGCTTCGTCGGATGCCACGAATATCCAGACTTCGGCGGTTCTGGACGGCGACGAGTGGGTCATTAACGGCGAGAAATACTATATCTCCGGCGCCGGTGACCCGCACTGCAAGATCATGATCACGATGGTCAAAACGAGCCCTGATGCCGAGCCGTTTCGTCAGCAGTCGCAGATTCTGGTGCCCATGGACACGCCGGGAGTAGACATCTTGGGACCGATGCATTCGTTTGGCGAAGCCTCGCCACCGCACGGGCATATGCACATTCGCTTCGAGGATGTTCGCGTGCCAAAAGAAAACGTGCTGCTCGGCGAAGGGCGTGGCTTCGAAATCTCGCAGATTCGCCTTGGCCCAGGCCGCATTCACCACTGCATGCGGGCGATTGGGCAGGCGGAAGTCGCCATTGAGTTGATGGTCAAACGTGCGAGCACCCGTATCGCCTTCGGCAAGCCGATCGTCAAACTCGGCAAGAACCTGGAAGTCGTTTCCCGCGCGCGCATCGAGGTTGACGCCTGTCGGCTGATGGTGCTGCAGGCGGCGAAAGCGATGGACGTGCTGGGTAACAAGGAAGCCCGTGTCTATGTGAGTGCGGTCAAAGCGATGGTGCCGGAGAAGGTCTGCAAGATTATCGACGACGCCATTCAGATTCACGGAGCAACGGGACTTTCGAACTGGACGCCGCTAGCCGCTATGTATACGGAACAACGGACCCTGCGCTTTGCCGACGGGCCTGATGAAGTGCATCACATGGTGGTGGGACGCAATGAAGTCCGTCGTTACGACCTTTGGTAGGTTGATCGTAGAGGTCTTGGCGGAAAGAGGTACTGCACGAATTGCTGACCCAGCGCTTGAAGCGCTGGCTGAGGAATCTTATTAGGAACGATTATGACCCGTGACCTTGATGTAAAACCTCTGGCGGTCGCCGATTGGGATAATTCACTGGCTTCCATTATCGACGATATGGGCGGTAAACCAGTTAACGTTCATAGCCTTATGGCGCACAACCCGGCGCTACTGAAAGCATGGTGGGGTTTTCGCAATTACTCTGTGAACGGTGGTGCTCTCGGCAAACGCAGGGGCGAGTTGGTGATTCTGCGTGTCGCTATCCATATGAAATCTTGGTACGAATGGGGCTCCCATGTTGAGCGCTCGCTAGCTTGCGGCTTGACGTTGAGTGAAATTGAACGGGTAAAACTGGGGCCTGGCGCTGTTGAATGGGACGCGGCGGAAGCTGTTTTGTTGCACTGTGTTGACGAGCTTGTTGAAACACATGGGCTAAAACAAGCTAGCCATGCTGCTCTACGTGAACATTATAGTGTTTCCCAAATCATGGATATTGTTGCCATACACGGTATGTATGTGATCCTTGGCTGCATGATCAACACATGGGGTTTGGAGCTGGATGCCCATGTAAAAGATAAGCTGCCTGAAGGTGTCACAAAAGAAGAGTTCGAGGCTGTCACGTTAGTGTGAACACCCTAGATTCGAAGTCTATGATTATCCTAAATCAGGCAGCAATGACAAAGAGGACGACATCATGACTAAGCGAAAAACATCATCAAAACAGACCGGTAGCAGTGAAGTGGCGGAACAGCTGGAGCACGCATTCATGGCTGGGCTCGGCGCGCTGGCGAATACGCAGAAAGTCGGTAGCAAAGCGTTCGAAACACTGGTCGCGCAAGGAAAATCGTTTACCAAGCAAACCACGAGCAAGACCGAATCGCTTATCGACGACGTTCAGGATGCGATCCGCGATATGGCGGATGACGCACAGTCGAAATCATCCGGCTTGTTAAAACAGATGCGCAATACGCCGCAAATGGAGAAGTTCCAGAGTGTTTTTGACTCTCGCGTGGCTAGTGCAATGGATCGCATCGGTGTGGCCAGCAAGAAGGATATCGACGATCTGAACGCGAAGCTGGACAAAGTGTTGAAGTCTGTTCAGAAGAAGGGCGCAAGCAAGAAGACAGCCAAGAAGACGGCTAAGAAGGCCACTAGCAAGCGCCCCGCGAAAAAAGCTTCCAGGAAGAAGGTCGCCAAGAAAAAGGTCGCCAGTAAGGGCAGCTAAACGCAGCCCCTCTTAATCGTAGAACGAAGTCAGTTCTGCGAGCACCGGTCTTGTCTCCGCGCTTGCGTACGACATCAGCATTGCGAGGATTCCACGCACCGCTTGCAATGCTGATAGATCGGCGGTCATGGTTTTATCGCAGACCTCGTCGTAGCGCTCGGAAAACAGCGCTACGACGACGAGGTTTCGACACAATAAACCCACTTCCGTATCGTCCATGAGCAATTGTTCGTCGCGACGCAACGCTTCTACATACAGCTGCATTGTGGCGGTAAGGCCTTTCGAAAATCCTCTCAACGCGTGACGGGTCTTCGGATATGCGGATGCCAGCGTGGCCATGTCACGAAACAAAAACCGGTAGGCCGCCAGTACCTCAAGCAATAGATGAACGAAAGCCAGAAAATCGGCGATTGTCGTTTGCTTATCCGTCGGCGGATTCAAAACATGACGGGCGTCTGCCTGAAATTCGGCCAACAGGGCTTCGACAAGCTCCGACTTTTTTCGAAAATGGTAATGAAGGTTGCCGGGACTGATATCAACTTCATCAGCGATTTGATTCGTCGTGGTATTCGGCTCGCCGTGTTCGTTAAACAACAGCAGACTGTTGACGAGAATACGAGTTCGAGTTTTCAGTGACGTGTACCGCTATCGTTGTCGACTATGGTTTTCGCTACGGGTTTCGTTTTGCTCGGAGCAGGAGCCTTCTTCTTGCGCGGCTTCGGTTTCGAGCGCGGCTTGCTTGCTTCGATGACTTTCGGAGCATCGCGTTCCTGACCCAAGGCATCAAGAAACAGATTCCTGACGTCGGCCACGTGTTTGTTGATGGTAGCGACTGACCACTTGCTGGTATCAATCGGTGGTAAGACTTCAACTTCTACCGTACCGGCGTGATACAGGAAGTCGCCCTTCGGCTGAACGTCGCTGGAGTTGCGAATGACAATCGGAACCACCGGTACGCCGGCTTGCATTGCCAAATGAAACGCTCCCTTCTTGAATTCAGCAAGCTTCGGCGTTGTTGTCCGGGTACCTTCTGGCGACATACAAACTGACTTGCCCTCGACGCGCATCGCGTCGACGAGCGGCGTCATAGCCTCAATTGCGCTGACCGAATCCTGCCTGTCGATCAGCACCATGCCAGCAGACTCCATTACACGGCCGACAACCGGAATGTCCCTGATTTCGCGCTTGCCGACACCACTTATGTCACGGCGCATCAATCGCGCAACGATGACAAGGTCTACGTTGCTCTGATGATTAAACATGAATACCGCCGGCCGATGGGACCACAGATGTTCCTCGCCCTTCGTTTTCAGATTGAGCCCGATCAGCGCACTCGCCGTGTCTGCGAACACGGACAAAGAGAAATTGAGCGCGTCGCGTTTGGAGCCTGTTAACGCCCAGATTGGGAGCCCGGCGAAAAACGAGCCGACCAAACTTGCCGGCACCATCATTGAACGCAGCAAGCTGACGACTCCTGGTTGCCCACGGCTGCCGAACTTCCGGACCGGCCAGCCATTGCGTTCGGCGACGGCCAGCAATTTGTTGTTAGGATTCAGCGGCCGCGGATTACCGACGCGTTCGAGCAGTTCAATATCGTCGTAGCTGTCAGAATAAAAGAAGCTGCGGTCGAGATCAGCACCGAATTGCTCGCTGAGTGTTTCGGCGGCGGCGACTTTTCCCGGCCCAAAGCAGGTTGGGTGCACGACGGCCCCGGTGAACACACCGTCTTCTACCTCAAGTTCAGTACAAATAACATGTTCGATGCCAAGTTCGCGGGCGGCCGGTTCAACCTGGTAGAGCGTCGCCGAGGAAATAATCGCCACGGTGTGGCCTTTCTTCAAGTGCGCCTGCACCAGCGCGCGCGACTCCGGGTAGATCAATCGAGCAATGTGTGATTCGAACAGGTCTTCCCCGAAATTCGCATAGCTCTCTTCTCGAATCCCGCGCAAAAACTGCGACGCAGCAACCATCATTCCGGAGAAACCGACGTTGCCCAAACCGAAGCTGGCCATCGCCGAGAGCAGTTCGATCAGCTCCGTCGGGGACAGGTGGCCGCGACGAATCTGCTCGCGAAGGAACGCCGAAGCCGAGTATCCGGAAATAACCGTACCATCGAAATCGAAGAAGGCACCAATCTCAGGCCCATCGGGCTGCTTCAGGATTTCGGCGACAATAGTCTGATTCGGTGGCATGCAATTCTCCGTTGTTCTGTTAACTATACCAGCGGATGTTCTCTCATAAAGTTAAAACAGAGCGCCGTTGCACAAAGCCGAGTCGTGTATAATTTTCTGATGCGAGAAAAAGCCGTAAAAAGCCCCGGTGCCGTAGCCGGCGAGGCAGCAGCAACAGCACCTTCGTGGTTGCTGAGTTTGCTCGAAGTGCCGCGTGCGGTGTCCGAGGCGGCGAGCCTGATTCCTGCTCG